>JAHJQK010000115.1 GCA_018819135.1 Pseudomonadota bacterium
GATGTTAGCCATCGCCAGGTCCCTCATGTCCCAGCCCAAGTTCCTGATGCTGGACGAACCCTCCTTGGGGCTGGCCGTCCTGGTCAAAAAGCTGATCGCCGATACCATCAAGGACATCAGAAAAAGAGGGATGACCATCCTTCTGGTTGAACAAGACGCTGTCTTGGCTTTCGACATGGCTGACCGGGTCTACGTACTGGAACTGGGAAAGATCGCCCTCCAGGGTCTGCCGCAAGAATTAATGGAGAACCTTTACATTAAAGAGATCTACTTGGGGATCGTCTAAAAAGCAGCGGGAGAGACACGGAGAAGGGTAGATACGCAGAGAAGATCAATCCCCCTGTGAGATCCCCCCGCTGGCTCTCCGGTGAGAAATTATGTAACCGCCAGGGTTTCTGATTTCGGGTTCACCGCCGAAGAATTCACCGAAGAGCTCTGCCGGCGCGGGGGTATCATGATCCGGGGGGATTTCCATCCGGAATACGTGCGCATCAGCATCGGAACGATGCCCCAGAACGAAGCGGTGGTCCAAAGCGTGGCCGCGATGATCCAAAGAAGGAAAAGGGGGTAAAGAACATGGATAAGCGGATGGAAGTTTTAGAAGGGGCGATTGATCTTCATTTTCACGCTACACCTGACCTGCATGATCGGCTGCTGGATGAAGTGGAGATTGCCAGGGACGCCCGGGAAGCCGGCATGAAGGCGGTGCTCTCCAAAGCCCACTACGGAATTAACGCTACGCGGATGCACTACGTAAGCAAAGCAGTTCCTGGCATCCACACCTTTGGGGGAGTCGTTCTCAATCCTGCTGTGGGCGGGCTTAACCCCAGCGCCGTGGAAGTAGCCATAGCGTTCGGAGGGAAAGAGGTCTGGATGCCCTCCATCTTCTCCGCTGCCCATATCCGCCATTTTAAGGGGACTTATGGCACCATGCCGGGAAGGGTGAAGTGGCCGGAGAAAGGAATTACCATTCTTGACCAGGAGGGAAAGTTGTTGCCGGCGGTCAAGGAGATTCTGGATATGATTGCGCAGGCCAATATCATTCTGGGAACCTCCCACTGCTCGGCAGAAGAAAGCCGGATATTGATCGACGAAGCCTTCCGCCGGGGGGTGAAAAAGATCCTGGTGACTCACCCCCATAATGAAGTCCCCGATCTTTCCTTTGATGTCCAGGTGGAGTTCGCCAAAAAGGGAGCGTACCTGGAGCACTGCTTTCTGCCCACTACGCCCATGTTTTTCAATGCTCGCATAAAAGATGTCATCGAGGTGATCCGCAAAGCCGGGCCTGAGCGGTGCGTGCTGGCCACAGACTTTGGCCAAGTCTTTAACCCCTCTCCGGTTGAGGGCTTGCGAATGTTCATCCTCGGGTTGATCAATCAGGGAATCACCCATGAAGAGATCGACATTATGGTGCGGAAGAATCCAGCCAAGCTGCTGGGCCTGGATTAACCTCATCAACGCCTTCGTTGTGGGTTTTGAGGTGGGGGCTCGGGTAGGCCGGTGCCAACCGGTATGAATCATTGCTCACTGCTTCCCCGGCAATTTTTTATGACTTTTGCGGGACATTTTCCGGTGTTTTATATGCTTCAGCCAGCGGTCGATTCGATCCCGATAAATTATCGTCAGAACAATGAAAAAGAGTGCTATTCCTAAGATAATGAAGAATCCTCGGTAATTTTCCGACCTCACTGCCTGCCCTTGTAGACATAGCAGAAGCGTTCCTGGTATTCTTCCGATCGTGGAGATAATAAAAAAGGTAAGAACGTGCATGGGGCTTAAACCCAGTAGGTAACAGAAATAGTCTTTGGGCAACCCGGGAATGAGGAAAAAAATGAATGAAAAAAAGGCCCCTTGATGTTCCATGAGATAATCAAATTTCCCCATGAGCTCCTGCCCCACGAACCGGTTTATGAAAGGCAGTCCCAGGCGGCGGGAAATCAGGAAAGCAAATAGCGAACCGAAAGTAAGGCCGATCGTAGAGTAGATAAAGCCAAGACCGACTCCGAAAAGGTATCCCCCGATGAAGCCGGTAAGCTCTCCGGGAATGGGGGCAAAAAGGACTTGCAGGATTTGCAAGCCGATGAAAACGATAGGAGCGCAGGGACCGAAAGAAGCGACCAAAGCGGTAACTTGATCTTTGTTGGAGAAGAAGCGGATCGTATCACGGAACCACTCGTACGATTCCCGGTAATAATAGAGTAAAAGGCAGACAGCCAGCAGCAACAAGCCATACCAAAACAGTGATTTTCTGCTTTTCTTATCGTTATGGTTGGCCATTCATTCCTCGACGGTTTGGGGAGAACTCACGATCATGTAGGTGGCTAACCCTTTGGCGATCAGTTGACCGTCTTCTTTTTTCACCTCCATATCTGCCATGACCAGCTTTCTCCCTTTGTTGACGATCCGAGCTTCCCCGATCATCTCTCCGCTGTAGACCGAGGAAAGAAAATTGATTTTAAACTCGGCTGTAGTCACCCTTTCCCCGGGTTGAATCATCGTCATCAGGGCAAAGGCCACCGCCGTATCTGCCAGTGAAGCAATCGCTCCCCCGTGAACGACGCCATAGGCTTGGGTCAATTCCTTCCTGAAGGGCATGCGGAACCGGCTAAAACCTTCATCGATCTGGTCCAGGGTAATCTGCATAAGTTGATAATAAGGCGCGTTGGCCACCGCCCGCCTCAAGGCTTTTTCATAACTTTCCTTAATGGGCATGTTAAGACTCCAGAAGCTTTCCCAGCCACTCCCTGGCTTTTTGCATGGCCCGTTCCTCCACGCGCAACCGATGACCGGCCCCCGCGATGAGAAAAAGGTTTGCTTTTCCCCGAACCTTGTCATAAAGTTCTCTGGCATGGTTTATGTTGACAACGTCATCTTCCGTGCCGTGAATAATGAGCAATGGCCGGGGAGGAATCCGCCCAATCCATTTTAAAGGCTTCACGGTCCGGAATCCATCCTTCCAGCCTTTAAGCGAAAGTGGAAAATGGGTATCTTTGATGATGCCCACATCCCGGCAATGGCTCAAAAAGTCCGCCAGGCCATTACCCGTGATCAAGTCCCGGAACTCAGCCGGAGAAGCGCATGAGACCAGGGCCGCAACTTCTTTCCGTTGAGCCGCCACGTAGATGGATACAGCCGCGCCTCCACTGAAGCCCATGAGGAAGATCCGTCTGGGGTCTACTCCCGGGTGATGGATAAAATATTCTAAGGCTCCTTCCAAATCCCGGGTCCATCCCAAAATGTCAAAATTTCCTTCGCTCAATCCGGCTCCGCGGAAATTGAAGATCAGCACTGCATAACCTTCCTGGCAGAAGCGTTCAGCCAATAAAGGGTACCCCCGGTCATCCGTTTCTTTAATTTTGGCCGGGAATCCATGGCAGACGATCAGGCCCGGGAAGGGGCCGGTTGGTCCGGCAGGAACATATACTTCCCCTTTGATATCCAACCCGTTGCTCTTCCAAGAAATTTTTTCGACTTTCATGATGCCATAGCCACAGAGTTCACAGAGAATATAGAATCATAAATACCGTAAAACGTTAGGCACAAGGGGAAAGGGGTAAAAATCTTGGCGCGTAGCGCTATGCGCTCTGCGTTTTTTCAGTGCCCTCGGTGTTCTCTGTGGCCAAAAAAATCTACGTTACTTGCAAACGTTCCAGGATTTTGCTCATGATCTCGCCAGCTGAGCCATGAATGACCACATCCGCATAAGAGTCATGGTAAGTAGGATCACGGTTAATGATTACTAATTTCGCCCCGCTATTCCTGGCTTCCAGAGGAATCGAGGCAGCGGGTTGGACAACCAGTGATGAGCCGATGACGATGAACAGATCGCAGTTTCGGGCGCGATGGAAGGATTCTTCGGTTTCTCTCGGGGGCATAGATTGGCCGAAAGAGACCGTATCAGGCTTCAATATTCCACCGCACACGTCACACTGGGGAACGCGCACACCGCGAAGAAGCCAGGACTGGATTTCCTCTCGGGGATATTTCTTGCGGCACGCCAGGCAAGAGACCGAGATGGCCGTACCGTGGAGCTCTATAACCCTTTCCGGTGAGTTTCCGGCCCGCTGGTGGAGATCGTCAATGTTCTGGGTAATCACACAGTCCAGCTTCCCCATTTTCTCCAGTTCCACCACAGCTTTATGGCCGGCGTTGGGTAGGGCGTTCTTCAAAGGTTCATAGAACTCCCGGCTCATCTGCCAGTACTTTTCTCGTGATTCTTCACTGCTGATGAATTTCTGGTAATAAAAATCTTCTGGATTGTATTTTTGCCAAACCCCGCCAGGGCTGCGAAAATCCGGGATACCCGACTCCGTGCTCACTCCCGCTCCGGTGAATACAACAACCCTCTTAGCCTGGCGGATCAGCTCCACGACTTTTTGAATCAACTCTTCCACGTCTCTCCCTCTAATCGCTTAATAAATTCAATAGGACGCAGATTTACGCAGATAACCACTGATAATGATTTCTGTTTAGTTTATCCTGATAATCTGAGTTTAACCTGTTAGATAGTAAAGATCTCACAGGGTGAATCCGTGTCCAAAAAGGAATTTCTTATACAATCCAGTTATAATGATTTACCGCAGAGCACGCAGAGAACACAGAGATTTTTAAAATTCTTAAATACCATTCCGGCAACTGTATGACCCGCCCTCTTTTTATTTATATTTACCTCGGCGGTCTCAGTGCTCTCTGCGGTTAATGGGTTTTGCATTTTTATGGTCGGCCTAAGACAAAGACGCAGGCGATCGACCCTGGGCCTCCCAAGGTATGGGTGAGGCCCAAGTCGGCTTTTTTCACCTGGCGCTTTCCGCTGCGGCCCCGCATTTGGTTGACTACGTCCGCCACCATGCGCACCCCCGTTGCCCCTACTGGGTGGCCACAAGATTTCAGCCCGCCACTGGTGTTCACCGGAAGATCTCCGTTTAATGCCGTTACTCCTTCAGCAATGATCTTTCCTCCTTCGCCGCGGCCACAAAATCCTAAGTCTTCATAATTCACTAACTCCGTGATGGTAAAACAGTCATGCACCTCGGCGACGTGGATCTCTTTACGGGGATCTTTAATACCGGCTTGGCGATAGGCCATGGCTGCAGCCTCCCGCGTGGACTTGAAACCCAGAAAATCATTGTCTTCCTGGAAGGCCATGCTGAAGTATCCGTAGGTCACGGCCAGGCCCATTCCTTTGATCAGGAGGTAATCTTTTTTTAGATCTTTAGCAATTTCCGGAGTGGTCAGGATGGCTGCGGCCGCCCCGTCTGTTGTAGGACAGCAGTCAAAAAGGCCGAGAGGATCCACCACCATGGGGGCTTTTAAGACCGTATCTTCGGTGATGGGGGAACGGAAATGCGCCTTGGGATTCAACGATCCGTTGTAATGGTTCTTTACGGCCACTTTGGCCAGGGTCTCTTTATTGTACCCATATTGGTGAAAATAACGGGTGGCGATGGGGGCAAAAATTCCCGGGGCCGTTCTCCCCTTAGAGATGACCGGGTGGGTCTCGTGGATATGCCGGGCGACCAGACTGCCCCGCGGGGGAACCTCGCGCATCTTTTCCACGCCCACAGCCAGGACCATCTTGTATTCCCCCGAGGCCACCCCGAAGGCGGCATTCCGCACCGCCTCCATCCCCGAGCAGCAGTAAGCGGAGACGCGGGTCACCGGGCGGGGATAAAAGTTCAGGGGTTCGGCCAGAGAAGCACCGGCGTCTCCTTCCAGGCCGGTGAGCCCGGGAGAAAGAGTCCCCAGCCAGGCGGCATCCATATCTTTCGTTTCCAGGCCGGCATCGGCATATGCTTCATATACCGCTTCCAAGGCCATATCTTGATAAGTCATTTCAAAATTTTCGCCGAATTTTGTTGCCCCTACGCCGATGATGGCAACACGGTCTTTAATACCCATCCTGACCTCCATTTCTTAAGCTCTCAGCCGTCAGCTTTTTTCCTGCGGGCGAAGTTTCCAGAAGTAGTTGTAGAATCCATCCCCTTGGTGGAACCTGCGGAAAGTCAGCTCCACCGGCATGCCAATCTTTACCTGAGCCGGGTCGCAATCCGTCAGTTGGCCGTAGAAACGGCCTCCCCCGTCCATGTCGACCACGGCCATGACGGTGGGGGGGTCTGGACTGGGGTAAAGGTGGTCTTTGGCAAAAGTGTATATCTTCCCGCTCCTGGGAAGCTTGGCGTCCTCATATTCATCCTTGGCATTACATTTCTGGCAAACCCTGCGCCGCGGGTAAGCAAACGTGCCGCATTTTTTACAGCGCGTGCCGTACAGTTGCAGGTTTTGTTTCTTTTCCTTCCAGAGAAGCGCCCAGGAAGAGTAGGGGATCAGAGGTTCCTTGGAAAGGGTGCCCTGGAATTTGAGAAATTTCTCGTAGTTGGTCAAGGGTTTTTTGTAGCTCAGGTAGCTGGTTACGCCCCGCTTTTCCTTCAACCTTTCTATTTCGGGAGTGACCTGCAATAGAAAGGCGTCGCTGTTCCCCGCCCCGTAACTGCAAAGCAGGATACGTTCGCCCGGTTTGGCCTTTTCCAGGCCGGCGATCAAAAGTAATAACGGTGCGGCCGCCCCTGTGTCTCCTACTGTGGTCAGCAGGGGGTCTTCCATGAAGGAACCCGGAGACAGGCTCAGGCTTTTGATTACGCGGGCGTAGGCCCGACCATCTGGGGCGGGGAAGATGAATTGAGAAATATCCGAGGCTTTCATCTCATATTTCTTCAGGATCCCTTCGATACAATTCTTGACGATGCGGGCATACCCGTAGGCCTGGGTGAAAGCAGCGTCCCCTTTTTGTAAGAAGGCATCATCCTGTCTTCGCCAAGCATCCATGAATTCTTCGGAAAGGGAATAAATTCCTTCTATGGAAGCCGCCACCGCAGTGGACCCGACCATCAACCCCGCCGCACCATCTCCAAAGAGTTGTTCGGAATCTGACCCGGGCTCACCCCGGCGGGAGTCCCCTGCTACCACCAGAATGCTCTTGGCGCTCCCGCCTTTCACGGCATCCATGGCTGATTTCAAAGCGGCTGTTCCAGCCCGCAGGGAAGAGAGCTGGTCTGCCGTAAAGATTTCCACGGGAAGATCCACGACTGTAGCCGCCAGGGTTGAGGCCTGTTTTTCTAAGTAAGGGGACGTGGTAGAAGCAAATATCAACCCGTCGACGGCTTTCGGATCAATGCCCTGAAGACAGTTCAGGGCCGCCTCCACACTCATTGTCAGGCTGTCTTCATCATGGTTAGCCACGGAACGTTCCCCGGAAATAAACCGGGGGCCCCAGGCTTTGGCTATTACATCTCGTCCCAAACGATATTTGGGAATGTATGCCCCATAACTGGTAATTCCTACCATTGGCACCTCCTTTTCCATTGGGCGATCCTAAAAAAACAAGATTTTTTTGACCTTCTCTTAAGGATCGTGCCTGCTAAACGCTTCCAAAATTAACACATATTGAAACTCGATGCAACGATTCTTAGCAACTTACATCTCACTCCTTATTCCCTAATCCTTGAATCCTTTTTACACCCAACTTAATCTTATGGAAGAATCACGGCTTATTTTGGAATTTTAAAATCCACAACCTTTTGACTCAGAAAAATTTTTTTGCATTTTTTGCTTTTTATTACAATTTTCCTCTTGCATTTTACGGCGCCCAGCTTTATATTGTTATTAGCACTCATTCTCAATGAGTGCTAATAACAGTTTTTTTGTAAGCCCATTCCTGCCGGTGGCCTACCTTTTGCGATAAAAATTATCCGGTTTAGGAATAAAAAATGTAATAAAATCAATATAATAGAAAGGAGTTTTTTATTTTTAGTCGGAAATAACCGACCATTTTAAACTGTAGAAAGGAGAAGTAAATGATGAAAATTAGACCACTTCAAGATCGAGTCATCGTCAAACGCGTGGAAGAGGAAGACAAAACAAAAGGAGGAATCATCATTCCCGATTCCGCAAAAGAAAAACCCATGGAAGGCAAAGTGATTGCTGTAGGTAAGGGTAAAGTTCTCGAGGACGGAAAGATCCACCCCCTTGACGTCAAGGTCGGTGACCGGGTGCTCTTCGGCAAATATTCCGGTACCGAGGTCAAAATTGATGAGGAAGAACATCTGATCATGCGCGAAGATGACATTTTGGGCGTGATCGAAAAATAATCAGAAATAATTACTGGACCTTAAAGGAGGAATGAAACAATGGCAGCCAAAGAAATACGTTATGATCAAAAAGCACGGGAATCCATGCTTAAGGGCGTTAATACCCTGGCCGATGCGGTAAAGGTCACCTTGGGGCCCAAAGGACGCAATGTCATTCTGGATAAGAGCTTCGGTTCTCCTACCGTAACCAAGGATGGCGTCACCGTGGCTAAAGAAATCGAATTGGAAGATAAATTTGAGAATATGGGGGCCCAGATGGTCAAAGAAGTAGCTTCCAAGACCTCTGACATAGCCGGGGACGGAACCACCACGGCCACGATCTTGGCCCAGGCCATTTACCGTGAAGGATCTAAACTGGTAGCAGCGGGCCACAACCCCATGGAGCTGAAAAGAGGAATTGAGAAAGGTGTGGAGACCGTCGTCGAAGAACTCAAGAAACTTTCCAAACCCACC
>JAHJQK010000116.1 GCA_018819135.1 Pseudomonadota bacterium
GATGCCCGGGGACAGTGTGGGTTTTGAGGTGCAGTTGATTACGCCGATTGCGATGGAGAAGGAGTTGCGGTTTGCGATTCGGGAGGGGGGTCGGACGGTAGGTGCCGGAGTCATTGCCGAAATCATCGAATAATCTTCTACTTATAAATACCCCCTAAAAAGCTAAAGGACCTCATAAATTCATTATGAAGCGAGCGGGGTTCTTTTTGGATATGAGGAAAAATTGTGAGAGAAATAGTGACCCTGGCTTGCGGGCAATGCAAGCGTAGAAATTATACCACTACCAAAAATAAACGCTCAACACCAGACAAACTGGAATTCAAGAAGTATTGCCGATTCTGTCGCACCCACACTCCTCACAAGGAAACCAAGTAGAGGCGACAAAGAAAAACTGCAACGCAAGCGGGCTTTTCCTCTTTTATCGGCAGTCGCTCAATCGATCAGTGGAAGGACGTTTGAGTTAACAGGCCAGTAGCTCTAACGGCTAGAGCACCGGACTCCAAATCCGGGTGATGGGGGTTCGAATCCCTCCTGGCCTGCCAAGTAAAATTTTTTGCCCCGGGATAATTAAATGGAAAAGATCAAAGAATTTTGGCAAAGGGCAAAGCAATTTTTTCGTGAGGTGCGGGTGGAGTTGAAAAAAGTTACCTGGCCCTCAAGGAAAGAGACCATCGCCTCTACTTCAGTGGTATTAATCACCGTGGTCTTGGTGGCTTTTTTCTTGGGAATTGTTGATTTGGGCCTTTCGCATTTGATCAAAATATTTTTAGGGTAGAGGTCGGATCCATGGCCCAAAAGTGGTACGTTGTACACACGTATTCAGGGTTTGAGAACAAAGTGAAATCTGTATTGGAGGAGCGGATTAAATCGGCCAAGAAAGAAGAACTCTTTTCAGAAGTTCTCGTCCCCGCCGAAAAAGTGATCGAGATGATTAAAGGAAAGAAAAAGGCGTCCTCCCGTAAGTTCTTCCCGGGATATGTCTTGGTCAAGATGGAACTGAATGACGAAACTTGGCACATCGTAAAAGATACTCCGAAGGTTACTGGATTTGTAGGAAATCGGGCAAACCCTACGGCCATCCCGGATAAAGAGGTGGAGGAAATAAAGAATCAGATGAGCGAAGGTCTCCTGCGGCCGAAACACCGCATGACCTTCGAGAAGGGCGATCAAGTCCGAGTGGTAGATGGGCCTTTCTCTAACTTTAATGGTTTAGTGGAGGCGGTAAATCCAGAAAAAGGTAAAGTTCGTGTTTTGGTAAGTATTTTTGGACGCTCAACCCCCGTAGAGTTGGATTTTGCCCAGGTAAAAAAGAATTGAGAGAAGAGGACGAAGATGGCTAAAAAAGTAATCAGCATGGTGAAGCTGCAAATTCCCGCTGGGCAGGCGAATCCTTCACCCCCTGTGGGACCTGCCCTCGGTCAGCACGGGGTGAACATTATGGAATTCTGCAAGGCTTTTAACGCTCAAACCAAAAGCCAAGAAGGAACGATCATTCCGGCAGTGATTACCATCTACGCCGACCGATCTTTCTTTTTTATCACTAAAACTCCACCGGCCGCGGTTTTGTTGAAAAAGGCCGCGGGGATCATAAAAGGGTCTGGAGAACCCAACCGAACGAAAGTGGGTCAGGTTACGCGCACGCAGGTGAGGGAGATCGCCCAGACAAAGCTTCCAGATCTGAACGCCGCCAGCTTGGATGCTGCCGTCTTGACCATAGAAGGAACAGCCAGGTCAATGGGCATAGACATCATAGAAGGGTAAAATCATGGGTAAAAGAAGCAAGACCTATTTAGAAGAAAGAAAGAAAATTGACCCCACCACAAAGTACGACCTGGACTCAGGTGTAAAATTAATTAAAGAATCCGCCCGGGCCAAGTTTGACGAGAGCGTGGATATGGCTATCCGCTTGGGCGTTAACCCCAAGCACGCGGACCAGATGGTACGAGGCACGGTCCCTCTTCCTCATGGAGTGGGCAAGACGGTAAAAGTTTTGGTCTTCGCCAAAGGGGAAAAAGAAAAAGAAGCCCAAGAAGCGGGGGCAGATTTTGTAGGGGCTGATGATTTAGTGGAAAAAATTACCAGCGGCTGGACGGATTTCGATAAAGCCATTGCCACCCCGGACATGATGGGGATGGTAGGAAAGCTGGGGAAAATTTTAGGGCCCCGGGGCTTGATGCCCAACCCTAAGGTGGGAACGGTAACTTTTGACGTAGGCAGGGCCGTAAAGGAGCTGAAAGCCGGGCGAGTGGAGTTCAAAGTAGATAAAACCGGCATCGTCCACACCACGGTAGGCAAAGTTTCTTTCGAAGAAGGAAAGTTGAAAGAAAATGTCTTAGCCCTCATGGATGTGATTATCCGGGCCAAACCTGCCTCGAGCAAGGGGACCTATCTTAAAAGTATTGCCATTTCGACAACCATGGGGCCTGGGATCAAACTTGATCCCAACGCTCTCCGTGGGGCGATGAAACCATAAATTGAAAGTAGAAATTCTGCTAATTGTAATGATTTGTCTGAGACCGTAGGTACGCTTCGTTGCGCTTAAGCGGAATACTCCGGCCTACCGAGACAGAATAAAACCCTGGGAGGATGAAATTTTGAGGGAAGATCATCCCGATCTACGGTCTTTTCCACATCGAACGGCTGGAGTGAAAAGGTGAGGCAGAAAGGAGATTGAGATTTGAAGCGAGAGGATAAACGTAAAGTTGTTGCCGATCTCCAGCAACGGATGACCCAAGCCAAAATAGCCATTTTGACTCGCTATACGGGTCTTAACGTGGAAAAGATGACCCAGCTTCGTCGGGAGCTACGCAAAGCCGCCGTGGAGTACCGCATTGTCAAAAACACCCTTTTACGTCGGGCGGTTCAGGGCACGGAAAAGGAGCCTTTGGGAAAGGAATTAGAAGGGCCTATTGCTGTGGCGTGGAGCGAAACAGACCCCGTGGCTCCTGCCCGGATTTTGGCCAAATTCGCCAAGGAGTTTCCGGAATTGCATATCTTGATCGCATGCTCTGAAGGGAAGCTGTGGGGGCCGGCGGAGATTCAAGGCTGGGTAACGCTTCCGAGCCTTGATGAGCTCAGGGCCAAAATTTTGGGGTTAATTCAAGCTCCGGCCTCAAACCTGGTTCGTTTGCTTGTGACCCCCGGTACGCTCCTGGCCCAGCTATTAAAGGCCAAAAGCCAAAAAGAATAAAGATTTTTTCGATGATCTTTCAAGATCAAAATCACATCCCGAAGGAGAAGGAAAAATGGCTGATTTGCAGAAAATCGTGGAAGAGTTGAGTGGATTAACCCTATTAGAGGCCGCGGAATTGTCCAAGCTTTTGGAACAAAAATGGGGCGTATCAGCTGCAGCTGTTGCCGTAGCCGCTGTCCCGGCAGCGGGGGCGGGACAAGCGGCGCCCGTAGCCGAGGAAAAAACGGAATTTGACGTAGTCCTGACCAACGTGGGTGAGAAAAAAATCCAGGTAATTAAAGTGGTGCGGGAGCTGACCAGCCTGGGATTGAAAGAGGCTAAGGACTTAGTGGAAGGCGTGCCCAAACCGGTAAAAGAAGGAGTATCTAAAGACGAGGCCGAGAGCATAAAGAAGAAGTTAGAAGAAGTAGGTGCTGCTGTAGAAATCAAATAGGGTCTAAACAACGGCAGCGGGGAAGCCTCAAAATATGTGGGAGTCCCAGATGCGCGTTGAGTTTCAGGATGATAGGAAAAACCTTTGACTGCGGTTCAAAGCAGCGCAAGCTTGCATCTTGATGATGATATTTTTTAGCCGTGAATTGCCGTTGTCAAAACGACAACGAGATGGGAGGGAATGAGGAATGGCGTCTATGTCGTCGAGCGGCCATCCGATCGTTCGTTTAAATTTTTCTAAGATTGAAAAAATCATGGACATTCCTAATTTGATCGATGTTCAGAGACAGTCTTATGAGAGTTTTCTGCAAAAGGATATTTCCCCTAAGGATCGACAGGATATCGGCATGCAAGCGGTGTTCAAGAGTGTTTTTCCCATCCGGGATTTTAATGAAACAGCTTCTATGGAATTTGTTTCCTATTCCCTGGGCGATCCCAAATATGAAGTGGATGAATGCCGTCAAAGGGGGATGACCTATGCCGCTCCCTTGAAAGTGGTAGTCCGACTGATTACGTATGAAGTGGACGAGGAAGCACGAAAAAGCAAGCCCCGGGTTCGCGATATTAAAGAGCAGGAAGTCTACTTTGGCGAAATTCCCTTGATGACCGACAAAGGAACGTTTGTAATCAACGGGACGGAACGGGTCATCGTCAGCCAGCTTCACCGCTCTCCGGGGATTCTTTTTGAGCATGAAAAAGGGAAAACTCACACCGGAAAACCTCTTTACTCAGGACGGATCATTCCTCACCGGGGTTCTTGGCTCGACTTGGAGTTTGACACCAAAGGCCTGCTTTATGTTCGTATCGACCGCCGGCGGAAGTTACCCGTTACCATTCTTTTGCGAGCCTTGGGGTATTCTCCAGAGGAATTACTCCATTACTTCTATCAGACCGAAAAGATATTTTTCTTCGAAGATAAAATAACCAAAAATGTCGATTTTGATCTGTTGGTCAACAAGCGGGCGACAGAGGATATCAAGCATCCTCACACCGGGGAATTGCTCATCCGCAAGAATCGGAAAATCACCCGGCCGGCCTTGAAAAAATTGATGGACGCCAAGGTAAAAGCTGTAACCATCGAACCAACCGATCTGGCGGGTCGATACTTGGCCCATGATGTTTTTCATCCCAAAAACGGGGAGGTTTTATTCTCAGCCAATACCGAGCTAACGATTGAAAAAGTAGAGGAAATGCGCCGAGCCGGGGTGAAAGGAATCGACATTTTATTCATCGACCAGTTGAACATCTCATCCTCTCTCCGGGACACTTTAAGTTCGGATCGAATTGACGATACGGAAACCCGACCCACCGAAGAGTACCGGAAGCATAACCCTCAGGACAAAACGGCGATTACGATTTATAACGCCATCTTAGAGATTTACCGTCGTCTGCGACCCAGTGAACCCCCCACGTTAGAGACGGCGAAGATTTTCTTCGATAACTTATTTTTCAATCCCGATCGATATGATCTTTCCCGTGTGGGCCGCTTGAAAATCAACCACCGTTTGAAGCTGGATATCCCTTTGGACTGTCGTGTTTTAAGGAAAGAAGACATCCTGGAAACGGTTAAATATTTAATCGAACTAAAAGATGGTGTAGGGGAAGTCGACGATATCGATCATCTAGGGAACCGCAGGGTAAGGGCTGTGGGCGAGCTTTTAGAAAATCAATACCGGATTGGCCTCGTTCGGATGGAGAGGGCCATTAAGGAGCGGATGAGTTTGCAGGACGTAGAAACTCTCATGCCCCACGATTTAATCAACCCCAAACCCGTTTCCGCGGTGGTCAAAGAATTCTTCGGGTCCTCGCAACTATCGCAATTTATGGACCAGACCAACCCTCTATCCGAGATTACCCATAAAAGGCGCCTATCGGCCCTCGGGCCAGGAGGATTAACCCGGGAGCGAGCGGGTTTCGAAGTTCGAGACGTCCATCCAACCCATTATGGGCGGATATGCCCTATTGAAACCCCCGAAGGTCCCAATATCGGGCTCATCGCATCTCTGAGTACTTACGCCAAAGTAGATCCCTTCGGATTTATTGTTACCCCTTACCGAAAAGTGGTAAATGGCCAAGTTACCAAAGAGATCGAGGATCTTTCTGCCTTACAAGAAGGTGAAAACCGGGTGATTGCCCAGGCCAATGCTGCAGTGGATGCGAAAGGACGATTTACAGCGGACCTGATCCAAGCTCGCATCGCCGGAGAAGCCACCTTAGTGCGGCCCGAAGAAATTAACCTGATGGACGTTTCCCCCAATCAATTGGTGAGTGTAGCTGCTTCTTTGATTCCTTTCTTGGAAAATGATGATGCCAACCGGGCTTTGATGGGCTCGAATATGCAGCGCCAGGCCGTCCCCTTGCTGCAGGCTGACGCCCCGTTGATTGGTACGGGAATGGAAGGCGTGGTAGCTCGAGATTCGGGGGTCACAGTGGTGGCTGAGCGAGATGGTGTAGTGGAGAAGGTAGACTCATCCCGCATCATCATCCGAGCCAATAATGCCAGTCGGAATGGCCCCCGATCAGAAGTGGATATTTATAATTTGATCAAATACCAACGTTCTAACCAAAATACCTGCATCAATCAAAAACCCATCGTGCGGGAAGGCCAACGAATACAAAAGGGTCAAATCATCGCTGACGGGCCAGCAACTCAGACCGGAGAGTTAGCATTGGGTCGGAATGTGTTGGTGGCCTTTATGCCTTGGGGGGGATATAACTTTGAGGATTCGATCCTGATCAGTGAACGGGTGGTCAAAGATGACAGTTTTACCTCCATCCATATTGAGGAATTCGAAGTCGTCGCTCGGGACACAAAACTGGGCCGGGAAGAGATTACCCAGGACATTCCTAACCTCGGGGATGAATCTTTGAAAAACCTGGATGAAAGCGGAATCATCCGCATTGGTGCCGAAGTCAAAGCTGGAGATATTCTGGTTGGGAAGATTACCCCCAAAGGTGAGACCCAGCCCTCCCCGGAAGAAAAACTTCTGCGGGCGATTTTCGGGGAGAAAGCCGGAGCCGTCAAGGACACCTCCCTGCGAGTTCCGCCGGGTGTAGAAGGGACTGTGATTGGCGCGAAGATTTTTAGCCGGCGTGGCGTGGAAAAAGACGGGCGGGCCAAAGCTATCGAAGAAGAAGAAATCGCCCGCATCCACCGGGACCAGGAGGATGAAGTACAAATCGTGCAGCACCTCGCTGCTCGGAAGGTGCGCCGGCTCTTTCTGAATGAAGTTTTAACCACGCGGATTGCGGAAGAGCGCAGCGGTAAGACGCTGGTTCCCAAGAATACCAAGTTAACCAAAGAGATATTGGCCGGCATTTCCGACTCGCGCCTCCGGGATTTGAACATCCAGAACCCCAAGAAAAAAACAGATGCCGAGAAGATATGGGAACAGCTGGATGAACGGTTACAAGTTATTAAGGAAGCCTTTGAGAAAAAAATCGCCCGTTTGAAGAAAGCCGATGAACTTCCTCCCGGAGTGATTAAGATGGTCAAGGTTGATGTGGCGATTAAAAGAAAACTCTCGGTAGGGGACAAAATGGCTGGCCGCCACGGGAATAAGGGGGTTATTTCTCGTATTCTTCCCGAAGAAGATATGCCCTATTTAGAAGACGGAACGCCGGTGGACATCATTCTTAATCCATTGGGGGTGCCTTCGCGAATGAATGTGGGGCAAATTTTGGAAACTCATTTGGGGTGGGCTGCCAAGGGCCTGGGGGAACAGATCAACCGTATCATCGAAAAAGAATACAACCCGAAAGCCCTGCGGGAAAAAATTAAAAAAATTGATCATTCCGAAACAGTTTTGGCGTTAATCGAGGAGATGGATGATGAAGAAGTGCGGGAGTATGCTCAAACCCTGTCACGGGGAATTTACATGGCTTCTCCAGCTTTCGATGGGGCCTCAGAAGAAGAGATTAAAAGGGCTTTAAAGGAAGCGGGGCTTCCGATTACAGGCCAGGCGACCCTTTTCGACGGTCGAACGGGAGAACCTTTTCACCAAAAGGTTACGGTGGGGGTCATCTATATGATGAAACTTCACCACCTGGTAGATGACAAAATTCACGCGCGATCAGTAGGTCCCTACTCCCTGATTACCCAGCAGCCCCTGGGAGGGAAGGCTCAGTTTGGCGGGCAGCGTTTGGGAGAGATGGAAGTCTGGGCCATGGAAGCCTACGGTGCTGCTTATGGACTGCAAGAGTTCTTGACGGTAAAGTCGGATGATGTCCTCGGTCGGACGCGGATGTACGAGACCATCGTCAAGGGGGGCCATAACTTGGAAGCTGGGGTCCCTGAATCTTTTAACGTCCTGGTCAAAGAGCTGCAGAGCCTTTGCCTGGACATAGAGCTTCTGGAAAAAGAAGAAGCATAGGGGGGAATGGCTTTGGAAGATCTTTTTAGTTTTTTTGAGAAACCCAAATATCCGATGGCCTTCAATGCCGTGCGCATTTCGTTGGCCTCCCCCGAAAAAATTCGCGCTTGGTCCTACGGGGAAGTCAAGAAGCCGGAGACCATCAATTACCGCACCTTTAAACCCGAAAGGGACGGCTTATTTTGTGCCAAAATCTTCGGGCCCACCAAGGATTATGAGTGCAACTGCGGCAAGTATAAGCGCATGAAACACCGGGGAGTGGTCTGCGAGAAATGCGGCGTGGAGGTCATCCAGTCCAAGGTAAGACGGGAACGGCTTGGCCATATCGAAATGGCCGCTCCTGTGGCCCATATTTGGTTTTTGAAAAGCCTTCCCAGCCGCATCGGCAACCTGCTGGACATGACCTTGCGGGAATTGGAGAAAGTACTTTACTTTGAGGCTTACGTGGTGATGAACCCGAAGGGTACACCGCTTAAGGAAAAGGAGCTGCTCAGCGATGAACGATACCGCAAAGCCATTGAAGAATACGGAGCTGACTCTTTCGTTGCGGGGATGGGAGCGGAGGCGATCCGTGAACTTCTGCGAAAAGTGAACGTAAACACCCTCTCCGACCAGTTACGGGTGGAGATGCGGGAAGCTTCCTCCGAGGTAAAAAAGAAAAAGATCGCCAAGCGGTTGAAAATTGTGGATTCTTTCAAAGAGTCTGGAAATAAGCCCGAATGGATGACACTGGAAGTGATTCCGGTTATTCCTCCCGATCTGCGGCCCTTAGTTCCCCTGGATGGAGGGCGGTTTGCGACCTCGGATTTGAATGACCTATATAGACGGGTAATCAACCGCAATAATCGTCTCAAACGTTTACAAGAGTTGAGTGCGCCTGAGATTATTATCCGCAACGAGAAGCGCATGCTTCAGGAGGCTGTGGACGCTTTGTTCGACAACGGACGGGGAGGCAAGGCCATCCTGGGATCTAACAGTAGACCGCTCAAATCCCTTTCCGATATGCTTAAAGGAAAACAAGGGCGGTTCCGGCAGAATTTACTGGGGAAACGGGTGGATTATTCCGGAAGGTCGGTAATTGTTGTAGGTCCTGACTTACGACTTCACCAATGCGGCCTTCCTAAAAAAATGGCCTTGGAATTATTTAAACCTTTCATTTACAACCGCCTCGAGGTAAAAGGTTATGTAACGACCATTAAAAGTGCTAAGAAAATGGTAGAGCAGGAAAAAGATGAAGTATGGGAAACGCTAAGCGAGATTGTCCGCGAGTACCCCGTCTTGCTTAATCGAGCCCCTACTCTGCATCGCCTGGGCATCCAAGCTTTTGAGCCAGTCCTCATTGAAGGAAAGGCCATTCAATTACACCCGCTGGTCTGTTCCGCTTTCAACGCCGATTTTGATGGTGATCAGATGGCCGTGCACATTCCCCTCTCTATTGAAGCCCAGGTCGAAGCGCGGGTGTTGATGATGTCCACTAATAATATTCTTTCTCCGGCTCATGGGAAGCCGATTATTGTACCCACCCAAGACATCGTCTTGGGACTCTATTATATGACCCGGGAGAAGCCTTCGGCTAAAGGGGCAGGGAAGATCTTCTCCAGCCCAGAAGAAGTGCGGATGGCCTATGATGCTGGGGAAGTGGATTTACATGCGGCCATTAAGGTACGATTGGGGGCCAACGGGCACACCGAGCGAGTGGAAACGACTGTGGGTCGGGTCCTATTGCATGAAATTCTACCTTCCGAAATTCCTTTTTCTTTTATCAATAAAGTTATGAATAAAAAAGAGCTAGCCACTCTGGTTGACCAGTGTTATCGATTTGCCGGGAATAAAAAAACGGTCATCTTAGCCGACCAACTCAAAGATCTAGGTTACCAATATGCCACCCAGGCCGGAATTTCCATCTGCATCGACGATATGGTCATCCCCCCGCGGAAAGCTGAGCTGTTACAAAGAGCCAACCAAGAGGTTCTGGAGATCGAAAATCAATATAAAGAAGGGTTGATTACAGACGGAGAACGGTACAACAAAGTAGTAGACATCTGGGCTCAGGTGACTGAAAACATTGGTTTTGAAATCCTTGAGGAGCTAGGTACGGTCATGATCACCGATCCTAGTGGAAAGAAAAAACGTGTACCCTCTTTCAATCCCATATTCATGATGGCCGATTCAGGAGCCCGGGGAAGTGCCCAGCAGATTCGCCAACTTGCCGGAATGCGTGGCTTGATGGCCAAGCCCTCGGGGGAAATCATTGAGACCCCCATCACTGCCAATTTCCGGGAAGGGTTGACGGTTTTGCAATACTTTATCTCCACGCACGGAGCGCGCAAAGGTCTGGCGGACACCGCGCTTAAAACGGCCAATTCCGGCTATTTGACCCGAAGGCTGGTGGATGTGGCCCAAGATATGGTGGTTGCCGAAGAGGATTGCGGGACATTAGAGGGCATTTTTGTGACCCCCTTGGTGGAAGGCGGGGAGATCATAGAGCCCATCGGAGAGCGCATTCTCGGGCGGGTTGCTTTAGATGATATATACGATCCTTTTACCGAAGAAGTAATCATCAACGCCAATGAGGAAATTGATGAGAAATTCGTGGAAAAGATCGAGAATTCCGGGTTGGAAAAAGTTAAGATTCGTTCGGTGTTGACCTGTCGCTCGAAACGGGGAGTTTGCGTAAAATGCTACGGGCGGGATCTGGCCCGCGGCCAGAACGTCAACATCGGAGAAGCAGTAGGAATTATCGCTGCTCAGTCCATCGGTGAGCCGGGGACCCAATTGACCATGCGCACCTTCCATATTGGGGGTACGGCCAGCCGACGGGCAGAACAAACCACTTTACAACCGCGGAACGACGGGCGAGTGAAATTTATCAACCTCTCCACGGTACGGAATAAAGATGGGGATTGGGTAGTCATGAACCGGAATGGTGAACTGGCTATCATAGATGAAACCGGGAGAGAACGCGAACGCTATCCGATCATCTATGGGGCAAAGGTAAAGGTTGGAAACGGGCAGCTGGTGAAAGGGGGAGACCTGATTGCCGAATGGGACCCCTATACCATTCCCATTTTGACCGAAGGTTCTGGACGGGTAAAATTCGGGGACATTGTCGAGGGCGTTACCATGCAGGAGCAGCTGGATGAGGTAACGGGTTTCTCGACCAAGGTCGTCTCTGAGGCTAAGGATCCAGAAGCCCGGCCGCGAGTGTCCATCAAGGATGAACGCGGGCGGACTCTGAAGCTTCCCGGCTCAGAAGCCATGGCGCGGTATCTTCTTCCCGTTGGCGCTCATATCGTCGTCACCGAAGGAGATATGGTGCACCAAGGAGATGTCATTGCCAAGATTCCCAGAGAGACAACAAAAACCAAAGATATAACCGGAGGGTTACCCAGGGTGGCAGAACTTTTCGAGGCTCGCAAGCCCAAAGAATTTGCCATCATTAGTGAAATCACGGGGGTTATCTCTTTTGGCAAGGACACCAAGGGGAAGCGCAAAGTAATCATTACCCCCGAGGTGGGTGAAACCAAGGAATATTCGATTCCCAAAGGAAAACATATTAGTGTCCATGAAGGTGAAAGAGTCAAAGCCGGCGAAGCTTTAATGGACGGATCTTCAAACCCGCACGATATTCTTTCCATCCTGGGAGTAGAGGATCTAGCGCGCTATTTAGTCGATGAAGTGCAAGAGGTCTATCGCCTTCAAGGAGTGAAGATCAACGACAAACATATCGAGGTTATCGTCAAGCAAATGCTCCGCAGGGTAATGATCAAGGAAGTGGGGGACTCCAATTTCCTGGTCGGGGAGCATGTGGAGCGACATATCTTTGAGGAAGAAAATGAGCGGCTGGAGACTGCCGGCAAACAGCCTGCTGTCGCCGAGCCTCTTCTTTTAGGTGTAACCAAAGCCTCATTGAGTACGGAGAGTTTCATTTCTGCCGCTTCCTTCCAGGAAACGACCAAAGTTCTAACTCAAGCTGCAATTAGCGGAAAGACAGACTTCCTGCGCGGGTTAAAGGAGAACGTGATTCTTGGCCGGCTGATCCCGGCGGGAACGGGTCTTTCGCGATACAGGAATATAGGGATTAAAGTAGAAGGAGAAGAAGAAGAGAGAGAAAAGTCAGAAAAAAACGAAATTTAATAAATCTATTGACAAAAATGATAAATAAGGTAAAATTAAAAATTTTGATGTTGTTAATAAATGGGAGGAAAAATGCCCACGATTAATCAACTGATCCGTCTCGGACGCCGGAAAATAGAACGAAAAACGGCTGCTCCGGCTTTGACGAATTCGCCACAGCGCAGGGGTGTTTGCATCCGAGTATACACTTCAACTCCCAAAAAGCCCAACTCGGCCTTAAGAAAAGTTGCCCGGGTACGTTTGACGAACGGGTACGAGATTACCACCTATATCCCCGGCGTAGGGCATAACCTCCAAGAACATTCGGTTGTATTAATCCGCGGCGGGCGGGTGAAAGATCTACCAGGAGTTCGCTATCATATCATCCGGGGGACCCTCGATTCTGTGGGGGTTCAAAACCGGAAGAAGAGCCGTTCAAAATACGGGGCCAAAAGGCCAAAGTGAGGAAGGCATGCCCAGAAGACGCGTAGTGACCAAGCGGGAAATTCTCCCCGACCCCAAGTATAAAAACTTGGGAGTAGCCAAATTTATCAATAACATCATGGAATGCGGCAAGAAAAGTGTGGCGGAACGCATTCTCTACCAAGCCATGGAAATTATCCGGGAACGGACGAAAGAAGACCCGCTAAAGCTCTTCGAGAAATCTGTTAATAATGTAAAACCGATCATCGAGGTGAAATCTCGCAGAGTGGGAGGAGCTACTTATCAGGTGCCCACGGAAGTGCGCGCAGAAAGGCGGACGGCCTTAGCCATTCGCTGGCTGATTACTTATGCCCAAGACCGGTCCGAAAAGAGCATGGAGGAAAAATTAGCAGCAGAATTTATCGATGCCGCGAATAATCGTGGGGGGGCCGTTAAGAAAAGAGAAGATGTCCATAAAATGGCCGAGGCCAACAAGGCCTTTGCCCATTATCGGTGGTAAAGGTGATAGAGGAACCATCCCCCAGCAGTGGGGCTGCGAACCTGATGACATAAGGTTAAACCGCAAGATGGCTTTTCAAAGGACGTAAGATTTTGGCCAATCGATCAGAATTAGAAAAGACACGCAACATTGGAGTCATGGCGCATATAGACGCCGGAAAGACTACGACTACGGAGCGCATCCTTTATTATACCGGAGTCTCATACAAGATGGGAGAGGTGCATGAAGGAACAGCGGTGATGGATTGGATGGAGCAAGAGCAGGAGCGGGGGATCACGATTACTTCTGCCGCCACGACTTGCTTGTGGAGAAATCACCGTATCAACATCATCGATACTCCCGGTCATGTTGATTTCACGATAGAAGTCGAGCGTAGCCTGCGGGTTTTGGACGGGGTGATCGCCGTTTTCTGCGGAGTGGGAGGGGTAGAACCGCAGAGTGAAACTGTCTGGCGGCAGGCGGATAAATATGGTATTCCGAGGATCGCTTTCGTCAACAAAATGGACCGGGTGGGGGCGGACTTTCCCCGGGTAGTGAAGATGATTCGAGAACGCCTCAATGCCCACCCCTTTCCCCTGCAAATCCCCGTGGGCGAAGAAGAAAACTTTCGAGGAGTCGTTGATCTTCTGCGGATGAAAGCAATTCTTTTCGACGAAGGAAGCTTAGGGGCGGCTTTTCATGAAGAGGAAATCCCCGAGCATCTGACTGGAATTGCCCAAGCCTATCATGAGACTCTCTTCGAACGTCTGGCTGAATTGGATGATTCCTTCATGGAAAAATATCTGGCAGGCCAACCCATTTCTTCAGAAGATGTTCAAGCTCTCATTCGCCAAAAGACTTTAAATGCCAAGATCGTTCCCGTACTCTGTGGGTCCGCTTTTAAAAATAAGGGGATACAACAACTTTTAGATGCCGTGGTGGATTATCTTCCTTCTCCCTTGGATGTTCCTCCCATCCGCGGATTCAACCCCGAAAATGGGCTGGAAGAAGAACGTTCTCCCGCCAATGGCTCTCCTTTATCTGCCCTCGCGTTCAAGATCATGAATGACCCCTACGTCGGCAATCTCACTTTCCTGCGGATCTATTCGGGAATATTGACCTCGGGCTCATCCATCTACAATTCCAGCAAGAGAAAGCGAGAACGAATTGGGCGACTGCTGAAGATGCATGCCAATAAAAGGGAAGAAATCAAGGCCGCCAGTTCGGGTGAAATCGTGGCCGCGGTGGGTTTGAAGGGGACGACAACGGGAGACACTCTCTGCGAGGAGGATCATCCGTTGGTCTTGGAATCGATCGAATTTCCGGAGCCAGTGATCTCCATGGCCATCGAGCCCAAAGCCAAAGGGGATCAAGAGAAATTGGACCAAGGACTGCAAAAATTATCAATGGAAGACCCTTCTTTCCACCATCACTTAGATGCCGAAACCGGACAGCGCATTATTTCCGGAATGGGTGAATTGCATTTGGAGATTATTGTCGATCGTTTGATCCGGGAGTTTGGCGTTACCGCTAAGGTAGGAAAACCCATAGTGGCATATCGAGAGACGATTACTCAAGCCGTTTTTTCCGAAGGGAAATTTGTTCGGCAATCAGGCGGAAGAGGGCAATACGGGCATGTAATTTTAAAGGTCGAACCCTTACCCCCGGGAGAGAAGTTCCAATTTGTGAACGCCATCAAAGGGGGAACCATTCCACGCGAGTACATTCCGGCTGTAGAAAAAGGGATACGGGAAGCCGTGGAAGTCGGGGTTTTGGCTGGGTACCCGGTGGTAGATGTAAAAATAACTTTGTTAGACGGATCGTTCCATGAAGTTGATTCGTCGGAATTGGCCTTTAAGATTGCTGGATCCATTGGCTTTAAAGAAGGAGCAAAACGGGCCCAGCCGGTCTTGTTAGAGCCAATTATGGCCGTGGAAGTAATTGTTCCTGAGGATTTCATCGGGGAAGTTAGCGGCGACCTCGCTTCCCGCAGAGGAAAAATCACCAATTTGGAAATCCAGAATGGAGCCCAGAGGATGGAAGCGAAAGTACCTTTGGCTGAGATGTTCGGATATGCCACCAAGCTTCGCTCCAACACTCAAGGGCGGGCTACGTTTTCCATGCAGTTTGACCATTATGAACGCGTACCCGTGGCGATTGCCGAGGAAGCCATTGCCTCAGCTCGCCAGAGTTGAAGGCGTGAGAAACCACCGCCAATGAAGTTGAAGCAAAGGAGGGGACATGTCGAAGCGGAAGTTTGAGCGGACGAAGCCGCATGTGAATGTGGGGACGATAGGGCATATTGATCATGGGAAGACGACGTTGACGAGTGCGATCACGAGGTGTTTAGCGGTGAAGGGGATGGCGGAGTATGTGCCGTTTGATCAGATTGACAAAGCGCCGGAGGAGAAGGAGAGGGGGATTACGATAGCGACGGCGCATGTGGAGTATGAGACGGAGAAGAGGCATTATGCGCATGTGGATTGTCCTGGGCATGCGGATTATATAAAGAATATGATTACGGGTGCGGCGCAGATGGATGGGGCGATATTGGTGGTTGGGGCGGATGATGGGCCGATGCCGCAGACGCGGGAGCACATATTGTTAGCGCGGCAGGTTGGGGTGCCGTATATCGTGGTGTATTTGAACAAGGTGGACATGGTGGATGATCCGGAGTTGATTGAGTTGGTGGAGTTGGAGTTGCGGGAGTTGTTGAGTAAGTATGAGTTTCCTGGGGATGAGTTACCGATTGTTCGTGGGAGTGCGTTGAAGGCGATGCAGCATGGGTGTGGGGATGAGAAGTGTGAGAGTTGTGGGTCGGTGTTTGCGTTGATGCGGGCGGTGGATGAGTATATTCCGGAGCCGAGGCGGGATGTGGAGAAGCCGTTTTTGATGCCGATAGAGGATGTGTTTTCGATCTCGGGTCGTGGTACGGTGGTGACGGGTCGGGTGGAGCGTGGGTTGGTGAAGGTGGGGGATGAGGTGGAGGTGGTAGGGATACGGCCGACGTTTAAGACGGTGTGTACTGGGGTGGAGATGTTTCGGAAGATATTGGATCAGGGGCAGGCTGGGGATAATATAGGGGTGTTGTTGCGGGGGACGAAGCGGGATGAGGTGGAGCGTGGGCAGGTGGTGGCGAGGCCTGGGAGTATCACGCCGCACACGAAGTTTAAGGGGTCGGTGTATGTGTTGACGAAGGAGGAGGGGGGTCGGCACACGCCGTTTTTTAATGGGTATCGGCCGCAGTTTTATTTTCGGACGACGGATGTGACCGGGGTGGTGACGTTGCCTGAGGGGGTGGAGATGGTGATGCCCGGGGACAGTGTGGGTTTTGAGGTGCAGTTGATTACGCCGATTGCGATGGAGAAGGAGTTGCGGTTTGCGATTCGGGAGGGGGGTCGGACGGTAGGTGCCGGAGTCATTGCCGAAATCATCGAATAATCTTCTAC
>JAHJQK010000117.1 GCA_018819135.1 Pseudomonadota bacterium
CAAGTTAACCTTCAGGCCTGTAGATCAAGAGCGATTTCCGGCCTTGGGACTGGCGTATCGGGCTCTCCAAGAAGGAGGAACCATGCCGGCGGTTCTGAACGCCGCCAATGAAGTGGCCGTGGAGGCCTTTTTACAGGGTCGCTTGGGGTTCCTCCAAATCTCCCATTTGATCTGCAAAACCATGGACCACCACCGTCCGAGTAAACAGCGCAGCATGGAGAATATCCTCCATGCCCATGCCTGGGCCAAACAAGAGGCCCAGCAATTGATCGACCGAGGTAAAATGTGATCACAACGATCATCGCCACCATTATCGTTTTAGGAGTTTTAATTTTCGTCCATGAACTGGGCCATTTCCTCATGGCCAAAAAGTTGAAGGTCGGAGTCATCACCTTCTCCCTGGGTTTTGGCCCCAAGCTGCTGGGGAAAAAAATCGGAGAGACGCAATACCAGCTATCCTTGGTGCCCCTGGGGGGCTACGTGAAGATGGTCGGGGAAGAGCCCGGGGAGAACGTTCCACCTGAGTTGGCGGCCAAATCCTTTTCGGCCCAGCCCGTGGTCAAAAGACTGGGGATCGTTTTCGCCGGTCCTTTCTTCAACTTTCTTTTCGCCGTCGTTGCTTTCGCCATCGCCTTCATGGTGGGAATGCCTGCTCTGCTTCCGGAGGTGGGGGAAGTAAAACCGGATTATCCAGCTTTTAAAGCTGGCATCTTGAAAGGCGACCGCATCCTGGAAGCCAATGGTTCGCCGGTCAAACGCTGGGAAGACATGGCCCAGATTATCCATGAAAGCAGCGATCGCCCGCTACTCCTGAAGGTGGAAAGGGATAAAAAAATCTTTCCAATATCGGTCACGCCGCAGGTTTCGACCCAGAAAAACATCTTCGGAGATGAAATACAGGTTGGCCTGATCGGAATTTCCCCTTCCGGAAGTTTTTTTACGGAGCGTTTCGACCCTTTCACGGCTACCTATAAAGCCCTCATCCAATCCTGGCGGATCACAGAGTTGACCGTAGTCAGCATCATCAAAATCATCGAGGGAAAAATCTCGGCCAAGACCATCGGCGGCCCACTCCTCATCGCTCAACTGGCCGGCCAGATGGCCAAAGCCGGTACCCTCAGCTTGATTATCTTCATGGCCGTGATCAGTATTAACCTGGTCATCCTCAATGTTTTACCGATCCCCGTCCTGGATGGATGGCACCTGCTCATTTTTCTCATCGAAGGCATCATTGGCAAACCGGTTAGTTTGAAACTCCGCGAGCGGGCCCAGCAGATCGGGATCTTCCTCATCATCCTGATCATGCTCCTCGTTTTTTACAACGACCTAAGCCGTATCGTAGGAACCCAGTAAGAGATGCTTATCCTGGCCGTGGAAACTTCAACCCCGACCGGCAGCGTTGCCTTGGTGGAAGCTCCGCTGGGCGAAAAAAAATTAGGGGCGGAAGAAAAGTATCTGGGCGAGCATACTTTGAACCTTCCAGGTACGCACTCCGAAAAGTTGATGCCGGCCATAGCCAACCTGCTGCGCGAAGCCTCTTTGTCCATTGGTGATATTGGAGGAATTGCTTTGGCGCTGGGGCCCGGCTCCTTCACCGGTTTGCGTATCGGAGTTTCCACCGTCAAAGGCCTGGCTTACGCTCTGCAAGTGCCGGTCGTTGGCGTACCCACTCTGGACGCTCTCGCCCAGAACCTTTGTTACGCCCCTTCACTGGTCTGTCCGGTTCTGGATGCCCGGAAGCAAGAGGTGTACGCGGCTTTATTTCGCGGGGATGGAGGGGGTCGATTGGAGAAAATCAGTGCAGATTGGGTCATCGCTCCAGAAGACCTTTGCTCCCGCATCCAAGAGAAAGTAATCTTTTTGGGAAACGGCATAGAAGTGTACGGAGAAACCTTCCGGAAAAAGCTTGGCCCCCGGGTCTTCTTTGCTCCTCCAGAGTTTTCCCTGCCCCGGGCCGTTCATGTCGCTCGCCTCAGCCTCCCCCAATTCAAAAATGGCCACACCTTAAATCTTTTCTCCTTCACGCCCGTTTACCTCCGCCGCTCAGAGGCCGAGACTAACTATCAAGCCCGGAAGGAAAACACGTAGGGGTTCATACTTCAGTAATTTTCTCTGCCCATGACTTCCGGAGAAAGCCATTGGCGTCGAATTTTTCGCCGGCGATCTTTCGGAAAAAGGAGGATCATCTTCGTCCCTCTCCCCAACCGGCTTTCCACCTGGATTTTTCCTCCTTGTTCCTCCACCGCCCTCCGAACAAAGGTCAATCCTAACCCCACTCGCTCCGGTCGGGTAGAAAAAAAAGGGTCGAAGATCAGGCCCAAGTTTTTCTGGGAAATTCCCGGCCCCCGGTCAGAAACCGAAACTTCCAACCGAGTTTTTGGAAACCTTTAAGAAAAATCCCAAGAGTGTCGCGTCTTTTATGAGAAGAGCCCAGGAGTATGGGATTGAAACGGATAAAGATTGGAAAGCCATCGAAGACACTCTTTCCAGGATGAAGAGGAAAATGAAATGATCCTTGACCCGGTTAAAGTTCCCTGGCTTCCCCAAACCCAGATTGAAAATGCGGCCAATGATCTTCTTCGCCAATGGGCAAACTTCAGTGGTCGGGAAATTATTCCTCCCATCCCGGTCGAGGCCATTGTGGAAAAGTATCTCGGCATCACCCTGGAGTATGACAAACTCGAAGATATGCTCGGGATCCCTGACGTCCTCGGCGCCACGTGGGTCGAAGAAAAACGAATGGTGATTAATAGTTCCCTCCTGGATGGCCAAGAAGGCCGATTGACCTTTACTTGCGGGCATGAGGTAGGGCATTGGGTTCTTCACCGGAAATTTATTTTTGACCAAACAATCCACTCGCCTGATTCGAACTCTGGGAATAATCCCGCAATCGTATGCCGAGTATCTGCTTCCAAAACAAAGGGAGAATGGCAGGCCGATTGTTTCAGCGCCTGTTTAATAATGCCCAGCCTTGCGGTCCGGGGAGCTTTTCATAAAGTTTTCGGGGAGGATCCGCTGGTTATCTACAATCGCCATAGCTGCTTCGGAAGAAATAACCCCTTAGCGCTCGACCCCTCCCTGGATACGGCGCATCAAATTGCCAAATATGTTATGGATGCTGGCCAATTTCAAAATGTCTCAAAAGAAGCCATGACCTACCGTCTTGAGGATCTCGGCTTGCTGGTAAACGAAACCGGATTATCTCTTTCTTCGAGTTTCCAAGCAAAAAAACCTTTCTTCAAAAATTCCCGAGAAAGAAAGCTAAAAAGCAATAATACTTAAAAGCCGGGCTGGATGCCTTCCAGAACGGTATTTTGTGTCTTTTATGTTTAACGTTGCATAACAGTTAACGAAAAGAAAGCGATGGACGAGGAAAGTTTAGAAATCTATATCACTGAAGATGGGAGCCTGATGCTCTACCCAGCCGTTCTATTAATTCGAGACATCGCGGAAGAAATGGGGGAGCTCGATTTTGATTTCACCCCCTATTGCGGCTGAAATTCCAAGAAGGATCACTTACATGGAACTCCTTTTTAAGGAAGAAACCGGCGGGATTATTCAATTCAGGGAGCAACTGACAGAGCTTATCCGTGCCCGAACCCCTCTGATCTATTTGGGGACCATTGAAGTCAAACGCTCTCTGGAGGAAATAAGAATCGTTTCTTCTGAGGTGGGTGCAGACCTCCAGATATTCAGCCTGGCGAGCGGTCTGCTCACAGCCGGACGCGAGAAGACCAATACGGATCCTATTGGCATCTTGGATATGATCTTAAATCATGCCAGGAAACCTACCTTGGAAAAGCAAACGGTATGGGCCCTTCCCCTCTTTCATCTATTGCTTCGCCAACCGGAAGCCCTGATTCTCAGCAAGCTTCGGGATTTTATCGAATTCAATAAGTTTATGGATACGGTCATCATAACCGGCAGTTCTGGTTTTACTCTTCCCCCGGAACTCTCGGATGTTCCAGCGATTGATTTTCCTTTGCCCAACCGTCAAGAAATCAGAGCCTTGCTTGACTGTTCCCTTGCCGAAAAGAATAAAGACAGGATCGAAAAAGCCTTTCTTGGCTTAGAGAGGCACGAGATCGAGAATCTTATTGCCAGGTCGCTGGTCCGCAAGGGCGGATTGGAGCTTGAAACCATTGAGAGTCTCCGGGAGGAGCTGCTCCAAAAAAGGGCGAATGATTGTCTGGAAATTCATTTTCCCAAAGAAAGCCTGGACCAAGTTGGCGGTATGGAAACCTTTAAGCAATGGTTGGAACAGCGGAAATCAGCCTTCTTTGACGCCGAAGCCCTTCAGGAAAGAAGTTCCCCTGTCTTTGTTGCCGCCACATCCAATGATCTAAGCTCCTTACCCCCGGAAATGCTCCGCAAGGGTAGGTGGGATGAGATTTTTTTCATCGATCTTCCCTCTACGAAAGAGCGACAATCAATATTCAAGGCTCTATTGCAAAAGTACAGATGCCCTTTGGAGGTTGATGATGACTTGGTCTCGTTTTCGGAGGGATACTCCGGCGCAGAGATCGAGCAGGCCATCATCGCCGCCGCCTATGACGCCCTTTTCCGGAAATCCGCCATCCATCTTTTTGACATCAAGCGGACTTTGCGAGCGATCACCCCTCTCGCAGCTTCTATGAAAGAGAGAATAGAAAACCTGAGGATCTACGGGCATGCCGTTGCCCGGCCCGTAACCCATGGCCGGAATTTGACTGCTCATGCCGGGAATATCCTTTCTTTTACCCCTAAGGTGGGAGAACCTGCTTGAACCGATTAGAAATGGAGAATTTTATCCATGCGGAAGTCAGACTGGGAGCTGAAAAAGGAGGATTTCAATTTGGACAAATGGGACAGGAAAGACGGCCGCTGGCTTTTTTTGCAGGAAATGAAGGACTCTATCAACAGAATCCAGTTTTTATCGTTGATATTAGGAGTGGATCATCGGGAGGGGGAAAAAAGAAAACTGGCTGAATTTAAACCCCGGAAACAAGCTGTTGGCTTTCGCTTTGATCGCTTCAAAGCAATCCTCCCTGGCGAAATCGCCAAACGCGAAAGATAAAAGTAAACTCGCGGCAAGGTGACCTACGGCCACCTTGCACGCTCGCATTCTCGGGCGGGGCATTGACCCCGCCCTCGACCAAAGGATGCGGCGCCCCTTTGGAAACCCAGCCATTGGTTCCCCGCAGCAAGCTGCGGGGTATCTATAACTTACTAATTGAAACTCTATTGGGGAAAATCAGCAGCCGCAAATTGAAGAATGATTTCTACGGAAAGGCAATATTGAACCAAACAGTTGTTATAAAACAAAACAGGAAAAAGGAGCGAGGGCTGCTGTAATCGTCAATTAGAAAGACTCTTTTTTTCCACCAGCTTCCCGGTCACATATTTATGCAAAACGCTGGCCATAAGAGTCTGATAAGGTATTCCATCCTCCATTGCCCTGGCTTGAATTTCCTCCAGGTCTCGTGAAGCGATCCGGATATTCACTCTTTTGTCTTTAGCCAGCGTAGCCCGAGCGGCTTTCTGATAGCGCTGCCGAACCTTTTTAGAAGCCCCAAGAGATTTCCATTCTCCCTTTTCATATGATTCCAGTATTTCTTTTTCCTTTCGATCATTCATGTTTCGTACCTCGCAAATAATCTCTCGTAGCCTTTCGGCTAGGGATAATCGTGATCAGAAATATTTGGTCTTCCGATTCCGTAAACGGCACCAAGTAAGCGTAATCCTCGATTCTCACGACAAATATTTTTTGGTTTGAATACTTACCGGGATTGGGATGCTCTAAGATATCCAGGATTTCTCCGTTGGCAATTTGCACTACGACTTTTTCAAATGATATCCCTCTTTCCCGTTTCAAAACCTCATTTTTCTCACCATTCCAGACAAACGTCTTCATAATCAGATATTATTCCAATGTGTGCCTATTGTCAATAAAATAGAAAAGAGTAAGCTGTTATCTTTGTCATCTTGTATACCTAATATTCATTTTGAGAGAAATAAGATGCGAGAAGCGAGCGGGTCTTAATTAAAAGCCTTTCCCCTCTTGTGGTCATTTTCGAAAACTTCGCAAAAGGCTAATAGAGTTGCATCGTCAATTCCTGTTTTCTGGGGTTCGAGTTCTTCGATGGGAATATTTTCAAAGGAATTCCTTGCCCTGCAGGACGCTTCTTTTCTCATGAAGATCCAAATGGCCTCCCCTGCGCCCGTTCCTTTTGATCTTTGGTCCGTGGTGGGCTCCACCATCACCGCGCCCACGGGCCAACTGAAGTCAGGTTCCCCGGACGCGCTGGAAAATGCGTTTGTCGGGGGGTATGACTTGGCTCAACCCCGCAACAAAAGGGAAAAGGCCCGCGCCATCGGCAACCTGAAAAATATGGATTTTGAAGTCTGGATTCCCAGCATCGCCGACCCCGGGACCCGCCATTGGCGCTATCTTTTCGACGTGCAGCAGGCAAACGCGGCTTTTCGCCTGCCCCTTCCGACCACCTCTGAATTCCCCGGCATCGAAACGATCCAATACCAGGTAAAAACCGCCTCGTCCGATCTGCCGACGAGCGGCCTGCTGATCGTGGGAAAGATTTTTACAGGGACCTTCAGCCGCGCCACGTCAAAGGATAGAGAAGCCCTCAAAGATTTCTACCTGTACGTGGACGATTTTCAGAATCTGGCCACCCCTACTTTCGTTTCCATCCTTTCGGAGGCCCGGAAGTACGGGCTCGCCTTGACGCTTACGAATCAATACACTTCACAAATCAAGGAGAATATTCTCCGCGGGATCCAGGGGAATGTCGGCACCTTGATCAGCTTCCGGGTAGGGGCCAATGACGCGGATATTTTAAGCAGGGAGTTCTCCAAGGCCATCTCTGAGAACGATTTGATCGGCCTCTCCAACTGGCATGCCTACGTCCGCCTGCTCATCAACGGCAACGTGAACTCCCCCTTCAACATGCGCACTCTTCTTCCTGAAAAAAAATCCCGGCCTGAAGTCGTCCCGCAAATCTGGGAGTATTCAAGGAAGCATTACGCCCGCCCCCTGGCGGAGGTGGAAGCCGAAATCCAGGAAGCCTGGATCGGGAAAAAGGAGGATGAACCGAAAAAGGGCATCCAGGAAAAATTGTTTGGTGAGAATGATAAGGAGAGCGAAGAAAGGGAAAAAGTAGAAGAAGAAGATAAAGAAAATGCAGATGAGTGATCGGCTTGAGGATCACTGAAAGGAATTTTGGAAAATTGGGAACCTTGATCAGTTTCTAGGGCAGGTCCAGATATCTACAGAGACTCAGCAGGAAGTTCTCCCCATTCTTTTACCGATCATTGCCGGCAGCAGCTTTTTCTTGGTCGATTTTTTCGTGCAGCCACATGGACATGAGCTGAGTGCAAGAAATTCCTTTTCGGCGGGCGATGCGCTTCGCCATGGAAAGATCAAACGGGTCCATGCGCAGCGAGACCGGCTGCCGGGTGGGGCGGTAGGCTTTGAAAATTACTGATTGTTCAAGAACCTGGGCACTTTCTTCCGGTTTTTCTTGGGCTATGGAGGCATCCCAGGAGCGGGCTTCTTTTTGTAGTCTCTTTCGTAATTTTTCTGGCAGTTTGTTCATTTTTTAAGCCTCCTAAAATAGGCTCGTTGCGTTGAAGGCGTCATGGGAAAGGCAGTCACGCATCGCCAAATCCCGAATTCAGGATAAGGAGCGATGATGGCTTCCATGCCCAAGCCGGAGGCATCGTACCCCAAAGTCTGTAACGATATTCACTCGTCCGGCCTATTTTCTTTTTGCTTCTAAGCGCGAGGGTCGGGTAAGGACCCTCGCCATAATATAATTCTTCAACCTGCTCCGGCTTAAGCCCATGTTTTGCGATGTGTTCTATATTATAATCATCCCAATCAGGTTCAAGGTCCGGATCTGGCGTGATCATAGTGCTATCATAATGTAATTTTTTGCATACGTCAAGATAGGATCGGGAATTAGAGCGGCCTGAGTAATTTGATCAAGGGATTGAATATCCAGGAGGGGGAAAACGATGGCAAAGGTCAGATGTGCGATATGCGACAAGGAAACGGACTCCGGGAACTTGGGCGTAAAATATTGCCCCAAATGCGGTCTTTGGTTTTGCTACGAACATGCCGGCCCTGGCAGAACGCAGTGCCCAAAATGCAGATCGTATTCTTTGAAATGACCATCGGAGGACCGATAGTAGAACACTCCCCTTCCTCTGAGAGTGGTGGGAAGGATGGGGGAATACTTTCTACGAAGCTCAAGCCCCTTGATCCCATTTTTTAAAATCGGGAGCTGAAAGGAGAAGTTATCTGCATTATGTAAAAAGGAATTCGGGGTTTCGATTTATGTTGACAATAATAAATATCATTTTATAATTGATGGATTCGTAAAAAGTTCTTTTCCCCTCATTTTCGTCATTCCCGAGAAAGCGGGAATCCAGGGTTTCCTGTGAAAACAGGAATCCAGTAAATGGTATAGTTCCCTGCTTGCGCAGGGACGACGTCTGGACTCCTGCTTGCGCAGGAGTGACGGCTTTTCTGACTTTTTACGAGTTCATCATAATTAGGCCATAAATATAAAATTGAATTTATGGGGGAGCTCTTGAGGGCATACGTATGATCGTTGGTATGCAGCGCCATTGCGGGAAAAGCTGAAACGCCCCTTTGTCCATTTGATGTTTGGAGCCCGGCAGACCGGGAAAGCCACCCTTTTGAATACCCTACTTCCCGACAACGCCCTGCGGATTGATCTCTCTGATCCGGCAGAACGTACCCGCCACCTTTCCGATCCCTAATCCCCAATTGTCCCCAGGTCATCGTTTGCTTCTGCGAATTGAAATTAAATAAAATCGTCATTGCGAGCGAAGCGCACCAATCTGGTTTTTGGGGTTTGCAAGAACCTCATTTAGCTAAGAATTTTAGGGGATACATCGTGATCCTCGACAAAAGAGAGCGGCAAGGGAGCAGCTTGCGGCAAAGGTAGAATAGAAGTTAAGCGCTGGAATAGGAAATAATAACTGCCTCATTGGCCAAACGAAGTATTTACCTGCCTCCCTGGGCTCGAAAATACCAAGGAATTTTAAAAGTGAAGGGGGCAAGCGCTTTTTGGATAACTTCCAAACTAGCGAGTAATATGGGACAGACCTCTTTTTGGTGCTTGACAATTCTTTAGTAAAATGTTACAAAATTAGTAACAATTTTGGCAAGGAGGAGTATGTTCGAATATTTTATTACTTCAGGAGCGAGAAGGAAAATTCTTATTTATCTTCTAAATCATCCGGATGAAGAATACCATCTGCGAGAGTTGAGCCGGAAAACCGGCGAACCCGCCCCAATGATTAAAAGGGAATTGGATAAGCTGGATCAAATGGGATTTATCCTCTCTTGGACGAAAGGAAATCAGAGACGTTTCCGGGTGAATCGGAATTTTCTTTTATGGCCGGAATTAAGATCTCTCGTGGACAAATTCCAAAATCTTTCTACCCCGCCCAAGGTTTCCACCACCTATACCCTTAAAGAAATCTCCCTGAAGAGAAAAAGTTGGGGAAAGCGGTCCCGGGAGATTGTCGAAGCATACGGGAGGGGTTTGAAACGGAGGAAGCCAAGGCATCCTTCGGAAGCGAGGATGCTGGAGGAGTTTTCATGACCCTTTCTCAAAAAATAAGTCGCTTGCTCGGTCAAGCGATCGCCAGAAAGGAGAAATTGGAAAGGCAGCTTTATCTGGCGGCCGCGATTTCCGGAGGGTTCGAGGAGCGAGGGGTTCGTGCCGTCCTGGTGGGTGGAACCGTGGTCGAATTCTACACCGCGGGAGGCTATACGACGGCAGATATCGATATGGTTCTTCCCCCTCTGGAGAGAAAGGAAATCGAGACGGTTATGGAAGCACTCGGATTTGTGCGCTCGGGGGATTATCGTCACTGGAGCCACCCCCAAATTCCCTTTCCGGTCGAATTTCCTCCTGGGCCTCTTCAAATCGGGCATTTGGTGGTGGTGGATTTAAATGAAATTGAAATTGAGGGCATGAAACTCAAAATTTTAAAGGTAGAGGATATTCTTTTAGACCGCATAGTAATGGCCCAGGAATGGGATGATCTTCAAGCCCAAGTCCAGGCAGAGATGCTGATGTATGCCCATTATGATGAGATGGATTGGCCATACGTCCATCGCCAGGCTTCCCAGATCGGAGTACTAAAAATCTTGCAGGAAATCCAGAAGAAGGTGAAAAGAAGAGATCAAAAAGCGCTATTAATCGAACCCACAAAGGAATGGGGCGGGGAAAAAAAGGCTGAGTCCCCTTCTTCCTGCTGAAAGCAACGCAGCCAAGCCTGCTCGATGGATGTCGGCGGTGACAAATTCTACTTTAAGAATGGGGACTACATCTTCTTGAAATCCTCTGACTGCCTCCAGACCCAGGCGACTCTGACCATGGATGCCTCCTATGGTTACATTAATTACATCATGATAACAATCTGCCATCCAAATCACAACCGAAATTTTTTCCTTGACCATCCAGACTCAACGCTGGATGATCCTCGCCGGTGCGGGGAATTCAGGAAGATGGAAGAGTTATTATCTTACGGGCTGGCAGGCGGAATTCGATGGGGTTGGCTGTATCCTAAAACTTACTTTCTTTCGGCCACGGCTTTCACCTGGGCCTTGAGGTTGATGAGGAAGGGTCTCTCTTCTTGTTTGATCAGTCTTTTCTCCACATAGTCTTTCTTAAATATTTTTTTGACCACGGCCTCCTGGTCTCCTCCCAGAGAATTCAACTCCTCTTCGATTCTTCTTCCGAAGACCGTAGTAGCCTCAATTGCTTTGGCAATCATTGCTTGAGCGCCTTCAGTCAGGTAGTAAAAATGTCCCAACATCAAAAGGTTAATCTCCAGTGTACTCAGCTTCTCAAGAGAGGATAAATAATCACCATAGCTGGAAAGGAATACGGGGTGGACATCAAAGTTGCGATCGAAACTGCCCACCGCTTCTCCGCCCACCAGGGCTTTTAGGCCGGGGAGGTAATAAGAAACCGCGTCCCGGGTGTGTCCGGGGGTGGCAATGACTTGAATCTGGTTCCCGTCTTCCAGGACAATCTCATCCCCCTCTTCAAGGGTCCGGTCCAATTCCAATCCCCGGAAGGTTACATCGGCATCGCCGATCTGGGCCCTGTTGGCTTCCTCCTTGCTTTGGCTCAAACTCTGGATCAACTGGACGGCATTGGGCCTCCTGAATATTTCCCCCGCTAAGCTGCTGGCCGCGATCTTCAAACCGGGAATGTTTTCCTTCAGAAAAGGCGCCGCCCCGCAATGGTCGTAATGGGAATGGGTGAGAAAGCAGTAGGCCAGCCGGTTGGCGTCCCCCAGGTGTTTTTTCAGTTCTCTCAGATAAAGGGGACCCATGAAGGTCATTCCGGCATCGAAGAGAACCGGGGTTTTGCCGACGAGAAGATAGGCAGGTAGAGCCGGGCTCCCCAGGGCGTAAAGCTCATCAGAAATTTTCCCAGCGCTTTCCTTGATCATGTTTTCCTTCCTATATCGAAGCATACCCGGTTGTAGTGGCGATCACGCGAAGCGCGCGACGGGTCGCCCTTACTCCTTTTTTACCATCTTTTCCAGCAGCTGCTCCGCCCGGACCGGATTGAATGCCCCGCATTCACAACATTTGGCCATAGTTTTCGCCGCCTCTTTGGCGGTCAATCGCCGCAGTCTCACGTATTCCACCATCTTGCGGATGAGGTTGAAAGAGACCAACCCATGGCCGCATAAAGTGTTCACTTCCAGAATTTCCCTCTCGGGCAAGAGGTCTTTTGCTCCCCAGATTCCGAGGGAGTGCTCCACGCTGTGCCTCTCAAGGCCAACCTTGCGGCAGCATGTCTGAACTTCATCCAGCAGCCCGCTGATGTTAATGGAGATCCCGAGATCGGCTTGGATCAGCTCTGCAATTACTTTCTGCAGAGTATCAAGATCGGTAAAAACAACAGCTGCACCTTCCCCATCCTTCTGGTTGGCAATAAAATTTTCGACTTCTATGTCATCTTGTAAAATATTTCCCTGCTGTCCATCGCCCATGTTGACCGGATGATATTTCAGGCAGATCCGGAGGAACTCCTGAATTTTTGAACCCGACCCATTGGAGTTGACGCCTCTTGCTGGAGTGCAAAAGATAATATAATCATTCTTAAGATTATCCCGGGTTCCCCTTCGATGCAGTGTATTGGTCATGGTCTAATTCTCCTGGAAAAAAGGCCGGCCCAATCCGATATTGGTTTTTCCATTGGGGGACAGGGAATGGCCGGCTTTCCTCACCCACTCTTCATGGGGAATGGTTCCGTCCGGGCGGCATCTGGAGGAAACTCCCAGGCTGATCACCGTATCGATTTCTTTTTGAACCTCCTCCACAGCTTGGAGAAAGGCGGGGATTCTCTCCAAGGGAATTTTCATCTCGATAATCGCCGAAAGGACTTTCTCATCGAGAATTTCTTCTTTCATTGCTCCGGTCTCTTGATCTTTCATCAGTTGGGTGACTGGATTCTGAGGCTCAAAGAACGGCCGCAGAGGGGCCAGGGTCATCGCTACTTTTTCAATCTCCCGAAAATAAGCACCGATTCCGGGCCGACCCAATTCCACCACCACACCCGCCTCTCCTTGGCGGATCCTGCCGGTTACATCGTTACTCTTGATCTCTTCCGTTCCGCGGCCCCCAACCCCCGTTCCCGGATGAATAGTGGTGGGGTCACTGAAGGTTGCCCGGATCCTTCTGGGCCATTGCAAATCAGGGGGAGTCAGAGCCCCGGTGGAGCACACATCCACATCCGCCAGGTATCCCAAACGGAAGGTCGATAGAACCTTACGGACGGCCCGAACGAACCAGGGCATATACCTTTCATTCCGCAAAACCCGATAGCAGGTAGAACACTCCACGCATTCATCCTGATTGACCACGGACTTTCCGTCTTTATCCAAATAGATGGCCCCCATGGTGCAGATCACGTGGCAATTCCCGCATCCTACACATTTTTTCTTGTCGATTTCCATCGAGATAATTCCTTTAGAGCCGTAATTATCTTGGGTAGACTCCTGCCTTCGGCAATAATTTTTCCTGACTGGATAATGAAGCCTGGATAACCTATCGGTCGGATGAAGGTAGGTTATTGGAAGCCAACCAGCAGTTTTTCTTTATTATACCTTGAAGGTCTCATGCCATCTACATTTTTTTCTTTGCCCTGTCTCTCTTCGGCTAATTATTTTTATTTAATTTAAGCGATTTTTTTAAACCACAGAGAACACAGCGCGGCATAGCTGCAACTAAAAAAAGTTTAGCCACAGAGGGCACAAAGATCACCGAATCTCTTCCTTTTTATCCAAACTCATTTTACCACAATACCCCTAAGAAGCGCGGGCCGGAGGGAAAATATTTTTTCCGGGGCAAATTATTCTTGACAAACCATCGAATCCTCTATTAGAGTCATAAGAATTCTTTAAATCTAAATTGAGCTTTTTTTGTAAAACCATAGAGAACACAGAGAATAAATTCATAGTTAAACTCAATCTTTTCTCTGTGCTCTCATGTAATAAATTCATCAGCTAAAATAATAAAAAAGACCAGCCTGATGCCCCTTGCCAACGTTAAAGTTCTTGACTTGACCCGATTTGTGGCCGGCCCCTTCTGCACTTTACTGCTCGCCGACATGGGCGCCGAGGTAATCAAGATCGAGTCTCCCGGTCGTGGCGATGAAACCCGATACCAAGGGACGACCATCAACGGTGAGAGCTGGTATTTCGTGGGCATGAACCGCAACAAGAAAAGCTTAACCCTGGATTTGAAAGCCAAAGAGGGCAAGGAAATTTTCCTCCGTTTAGCGCGGGAGTTCGATGTCGTCGTGGAGAATTTTCGCCCGGGGGTGATGCGCAACCTGGGTCTGGATTACAATATCCTCCGCGAAGTGAATCCGGCTATCATTTACTGCGGGATTTCCGGCTACGGCAAAGATGGTCCTTATCATCTTCGGCCCGCCTTTGATTTTATAGCCCAGGGGATTTCGGGTTTTATGAGTATTACGGGTTTCCCCGACCGGGAACCCGTGAGGACGGGGATCCCCATCTCCGATTCTGTTGCCGGCATCTACGGGGCCTATGGAATTTTATCGGCCTTGATCGCCCGGCAACACACCGGCAAGGGCCAGGAAGTGCAGACCTCCTTGGTAGACGGGATGATAAGCATTTTAAGCTTCCAGGCCGACAGATATTTCGGCCTGGGAGAGATACCCGAGCCCGGAGGCAATGACCATCCTGTAGCCTCCCCTTACGGCACGTTTAAAGCCAAAGATGGCTACATCAACATCGCCCCCGCTGGAGATCCAATGTGGGAGAGGCTGGCCCATGCCCTCGGCCTCAAGGAATTGCTCGCTGATCCCCGCTTCCAAACCAACGATCTCCGACGCCAGCACCGCCGAGAACTCAATGAGATCGTCAATGAAATCACCAGGAAGCGGACAATGGCGGAATGGATCGAACACCTGAACAAGGAGGGTATTCCCTGCGGTCCCATTTATAATCTGGAGCAGACCTTTCAAGACCCTCAGGTCAGGCATCAGGAGATGGTGTTGGATTTGGATCAACCGTCCGGAAAGGTAAAGACCCTGGGATTCCCGGTCAAAATGAGCCATACCCCGGCGAAGCTCCGGCGCCCGGCGCCGCAGTTAGGGCAACACACCATGGAAATCTTGGCCAGCCTCCAATATTCCCCGGAGCAAGTAAACTCGCGGCAAGGTGACCTTCGGCCACCTTGCACGCTCGCATTCTCGGGCGGGGCATTTACCCCGCCCTCGACCAAAGGGCTGCGGCGCCCCTTTGGAAACCCAGCCATTGGTTCCCCGCAGCAAGCTGCG
>JAHJQK010000118.1 GCA_018819135.1 Pseudomonadota bacterium
GATGCCCGGGGACAGTGTGGGTTTTGAGGTGCAGTTGATTACGCCGATTGCGATGGAGAAGGAGTTGCGGTTTGCGATTCGGGAGGGGGGTCGGACGGTAGGTGCCGGAGTCATTGCCGAAATCATCGAATAATCTTCTACAGATAAGCTTGGCAGGTTCAAAATAAGGAAAAAACTTAGGCGAATTTAATATAAATATAAGCGAGAAATGAAGAATGGTGATCAATAGTCAAAAGATTCGGATTCGATTGAAGGCGTACGACCACAGACTGCTCGATCAGTCCACCAAGGAAATTGTGGACACGGCCAAGCGCACGGGTGCCCGTGTGGCCGGGCCGATTCCCCTGCCCACGTCAATTAATAAATTCTGCGTACTTCGTTCTCCCCACGTGGACAAGAAATCTCGAGAGCAATTCGAGATCCGGACCCACAAGCGCCTCTTGGACATTTTCGAGCCAACCCAGCAGACGATAGATGCCCTAATGAAGCTTGACCTGGCTGCGGGGGTAGATGTAGAGATTAAATTGTAAGCAGCTTTTAGCTATCGGGTTTCAGCCAACAGGATGCCTCAACCCCAATTTTTAATGACGGAGTGCTGATCACCGACCGCTAAAAGCGATTCTAAGGACCGTGAAAATGTTGAAGGGAATCATAGGAAAAAGAATAGGAATGACCCAGATCTTTCATGAAGACGGAGGAGTGGTTCCGGTAACGGTCGTACAGGCTGGGCCTTGTACAGTTGTTCAGGTAAAAACACCTTTGAAAGAAAAATACACCGCCCTGCAATTAGGATTCGAGGAGCGGGGCAAGAAGCGAGTGAAAAAACCGCTTCAAGGGCATTTTGCCAAGGCGCAAGTTGCTGCTGTCCGTCATCTGAGAGAGTTTGAGGTCCCTGACGCGAGCTCGTACCAGGTTGGACAAGTGATCACTGTCGAAGAATTCAAGGTGGGCGACCGGGTGGATGTAACGGGGATATCCAAAGGAAAAGGTTTTATGGGGGTGGTAAAGCGCTGGGGATTTCGCGGAGGCCGAGCTACCCATGGTTCCATGTTTCACCGAGCTCCTGGATCCATTGGAGCGAGCTCTTACCCTTCCCGGGTCTGGCCAGGGCAGAAGATGGGAGGACATACCGGAAACCAAAGGGTTACCTTGCAAAACCTGGAGGTGGTGGATATCCGGCCGCTGCAAAATCTGCTTTTGATAAAAGGAGCAGTGCCGGGCGGCTCACGGGGCTTGCTGCTGATCCGTAAGGCCAAGAAAAAACAACCCAAGGTCACGGGTTGAATCCTGGGATGGAGCGAATATGGTGAAAGTGGATATCATCGACATTCATCGTCAAAAAACTTCAGAGATAGAGGTGGGGGATCATCTCCTGAGTGAACCGGAAAAACCCCATTTGATATATGATGTGGTACGTATGCAGCTGGCCTGCCGCCGGAGCGGGACGGCATCCACCAAAGAACGTTCTTTGGTCAGTGGTGGAGGACGGAAACCATGGAAGCAAAAGGGTACCGGCAGGGCGCGGGCGGGTTCTACACGATCCCCTCTGTGGCGGGGAGGGGGGACAATTTTTGGGCCGCACCCCCGGGACTATTCTTTCCAACTGCCTAAAAAAGTGCGCCGGGCGGCCCTTTGCTCCGTGCTCTCCGGTAAATTTCGAGAAGAGAAATTGCTCGTTCTGGAACGCCTGGACTTAGAGGAAGCTAAAACCAAAAGATTCATGGCTGTCCTGAAGACCTTGGGAGTCAAGGACGCGCTGATTGTCCTCGATGGTCGAGATCAGATATTGGAAAAATCCTCCCGTAATGTTCGGGGAATCCAGGTGATTGAGTGTGAGGGATTAAACGTACACGACGTTCTCAGACACGAATACCTGGTTTTTTTGCGGTCCAGTTTGGAGAAGGTGGAAAGGAAATTGCGTCCATGAGAGAAGCCCATCAAGTTATTAGGAAGCCCTTGATTACGGAAAAAAGTAACCGTCAAAAAGAGGAAGGGAACCAAATTGCCTTCGTGGTCGACCCCAAAGCCACCAAGATCGAAATCCGCCAGGCGGTTGAAAAACTATTTAAGGTAAGGGTTCGGCGCGTACATACCATGAATTTGGTGGGAAAACGGAAACGCATGGGAAAGTTTTTCGGCTGGAAGTCTGATTGGAAAAAAGCCATCGTTACTCTGAAAGAAGGGGACCGTATCGAATTCTTTGAAGGGGTGTAAAAGAAAAGGAAAGGTTGCGCATGGCCATCAAAAGCTATAAGCCGACATCGCCGGGAAGAAGGTTCCAGACCGTATCAGATTTTGAAGAAATCTCCCGGCGGCGGCCAGAAAAAAGATTGCTTCTCCCGTTAAAGAAGAGTGGAGGAAGGAATACCTATGGGAGGATTACCAGCCGATATATCGGCGGCGGGCACAAGCGTCGCTATCGGCAGATCGATTTCCAGCGGGAAAAGATTGATATTCCCGCGCGCGTGGCAGCGATCGAATATGATCCGAATCGCTCGGCGCGCATTGCCCTGCTCCATTACGCCGATGGAGAAAAACGATACATTCTATCTCCTCATTCTTTAAAAGTTGGAGAGACGGTAATGGCTGGTGAAAGTGCCGATATCAAGCCCGGCAATGCTTTGCCGCTGAAGAATATTCCCTTGGGTACTTTAATCCATAATGTGGAACTGAAGCGGGGCAAGGAAGCCCAGATTATTCGCAGTGCGGGATCCTCCGGACAACTAATGGCCAAAGAAGGAAAGTATGCCCATGTCAAGCTCCCGTCGGGGGAAGTCCGGCTGATCCATCTGGGATGTTATGCTACTGTGGGACAAGTGGGCAATCTGGATCACGAAAATATTTCCCTGGGAAAGGCTGGCCGCACCAGGTGGCTGGGCCGGAGTCCTCGGGTCCGCGGGGTTGCCATGAACCCAGTAGATCATCCCCTGGGGGGTGGAGAAGGAAAAAGTTCTGGCGGGAGGCATCCGGTCACTCCTTGGGGAGTCCCTACGCGAGGGTATAAGACTCGGCAAAATAAGGCGACGGATAAATTTATCATCAAGCGTCGCAAGTAACCGTGGCTCAAAAAATATATACCGCAGAGATCGCGGAGAACGCAGAGAAATCAAACAAAATAAAAACAAAATAATTCATAATTCCATTGTCCGTTAGTTTTTATATTTTTCTTCTCCGCGCGCTCTGCGCTCTCGGCGGTGAGTATAGTTCTTAAAAGGAGTGAAACGTGGCACGATCGATTCGCAAAGGACCCTATGTGGATCCTAAATTAAGGGAAAAGGTGGAAGAAGCCATCCGGACGAATAGCCGAAAGGTTATTAAAACTTGGTCCAGGCGGTCCACCATTACTCCAGAAATGGTCGGGCAGACCTTTGCCGTCCATAATGGCAAGAAGTTTATTCCGGTATTTATTACGGAAAATATGGTCGGGCATAAGTTAGGAGAATTTTCGCCCACCCGTACCTTCTTCAGCCATTCGGGTGACCGTAAAACCAAGTTGAAGACGGCACCGAAACCGGCCTGAAGGAGGAAGAATGGAAACTCAAGCGATAGCCAAACATCTTCGGGTCTCGCCGCGCAAAGTACGGTTGAGCGCCGACCTCGTCCGGGGAAAGAGGGTGGAAGAAGCCCTGAATATCCTCTCTTTTACTCCCAAGACAGGTGCCAAATTCGTTTCTAAAGTGGTACGTTCCGCCCTGGCGAATGCCAGGCAGAATAAATCGATCGATGTGGATACGCTCTTGATCAAGACCATATTTGTCAACCAGGGGCCGACCCTGAAGCGCTTCCGCCCTAGGCCTATGGGGCGGGCCGGCAAGATTCGCAAACGCACTTGTCACATTACCGTAGTGTTGAGTGAGCCATAAGAAAAATTTATTAAAGAAGAGAAAAGGAGGTTGAACGTTGGGCCAGAAGGTAAATCCCATAGGGTTACGCCTGGGGATCGTGAAAACCTGGGATTCTCGATGGTACGCGGAGAAAATGTATTCCAAATTCCTTCAAGAGGATATTCTCCTTCGTCGGTACATTAAAGGAAAACTTTACCATGCGGGCGTTTCTAAGGTAGAGATCGAGCGCACCGGCAACCGCGCCAAGATCGCCATTCGCGCAGCCCGCCCGGGGATCATCATCGGACAAAAAGGGGCGGAGATTGAGAAGCTCCAGAGAGAAATCCAAAAAATGGTCCAGCGGGAAATTTCTATCAACATCCAGGAAGTTCGACGGACAGAAGTGGATGCTCAACTCGTTGCTGAAAATGTAGCATTACAACTCGAACGGCGGGTGGCTTTCCGGCGGGCAATGAAAAAAAGTGTCACGGCCTCGATGAAATTTGGGGCCCAAGGGATTAAAATCGCCTGTTCGGGGAGGCTGGGAGGGGCGGAGATTGCTCGGGCGGAGTGGTATCGCGAGGGCCGGGTCCCTCTCCATACCTTGCGGGCGGATATTGATTATGGGTTTACAGAAGCGCGAACGACCTATGGGGCGATCGGGATTAAAGTTTGGATTTATAAAGGAGAAGTGCTTCCGGTTACCCGTGGACGGAAAGAGTCGATGTAGTAAGGAGCCGATGAGAATATGTTAGCACCTAAAAAAGTGAAATACCGCAAGCAACAGAAAGGGCGGAGAAAAGGGATGGCTTCCCGGGGGAATCACTTAAACTTTGGCGATTACGCTCTGCAGGCCAGTGAATGCGGTTGGCTGACCACCCGGCAGATCGAAGCCGCCCGAGTGGCCATGACTCGTCATATCAAACGAGGCGGTAAAATATGGATTCGTATTTTTCCTGATAAACCTATTACCAAAAAACCGGCGGAAACCCGGATGGGGAAGGGAAAAGGGGCACCAGAAGATTGGGTTGCGGTAATCAAGCCAGGAAGGATCTTGTATGAAATGGAAGGGGTAACCCGCGAGACGGCTCTCCAGGCGTTTCGTCTGGCAGCTCATAAATTGCCCCTGGCCACAAAATTTGTCGCCCGGGAGGAAGCTAGTGAAAGCGCGTGAACTTCGGGATTTGAGCGCAGCGGAGCTCCGTCAAAAAGAGCTGGATTTGATTACCGAATTATTCAATTTGAAATTTCAGCATGCTACCGGGCAACTTGAAAATACAGAACGTTTGCCCCAGGTACGTAAAGACTTAGCCCGAGTCAAGACTATTTTAGGCGAGAAGATCTCGGCCCAAGACAAGGGCGTATGAGGAAGAAAGAATGAAGGAGAGAGGGATTCGTAAGACGAGGGTGGGGACGGTGGTGGGGGACCGCATGGACAAGACGATCGTGGTTCAGGTTCAGAGATTGGTCAAGCACCCCCTGTATCAGAAGTACACCCGCAAGAGAGCTCACTATAAAGCCCATGACGAGAAAAACGAGTGTCGGATTGGCGATCGGGTCCTGCTGATGGAGACTCGCCCTCTGAGCAGGGAGAAACGCTGGCGGGTGAAGCAAATTTTAGAAAAGGCTCAATAGGGGAAGCAATTGCGGATGGAAGCGCAAGAAATCTTATTCCGCAATTTGCCTCCACCTTGGGCTATCCGTGGGGAGTTCGTTAAAAGGCGGCCAAGCAGTTGCAACTTAAAGAAAAGTAAATTGTTCAGGATATCGTCATGATTCAAATGCAAACCTTATTAGAAGCGGCTGATAATTCGGGAGCCAAGAAACTCTACTGTATCAAAGTTTTGGGAGGAACAAGGCGGAGATACGCCAGTTTGGGAGATGTGATCATCGTTTCCGTGAAAGAAGCCATTCCCAACTCCAAAGTCAAAAAGGGGGATGTAATGCGGGCGGTGATCGTCCGCACCGTGAAGGAAGTTCGACGCCTGGACGGCAGCTACATTAAATTTGACGACAATTCCGCGGTTTTGATCACCCCCCAAAACGATCCGGTAGGGACCCGAATTTTTGGACCGGTGGCTCGAGAATTGCGGGCAAAAAAATTTATGAAAATTATTTCCTTGGCTCCGGAAGTACTTTGAATCAGGGGAATCGCCAGTAGAGGTTTTCGATGGAACCCATCAAGTTTCATGTAAGGAAGAATGACATGGTTTTGGTCGTTGCCGGGAAGGAGAAGGGCAAAAGCGGCAAAATTCTGAGAGTTCTTTCCCAGAAGAATCGGGTAGTGGTGGAAAAGGTTAACTTCGTCAAGCGTCATTCCCGGCCTTCGGGCAAGACCCGTCAGGGGGGAATTATTCAAAAAGAAGCCCCGATTCATATCTCCAATGTTTTGTTATTATGCCCCAAGTGCAACCAGGGTGTGCGGACGGGGAAGCGATTATTGGAAAACAAGAAAAAGGCCCTGGTGTGCAAAAAGTGTGGCGAGCTGACTGAAAGGACTTAGGGGGCTAGCTATCATGACCCGATTGCAAGAGATTTATTTGAAGGACGTCGTTCCCCAGTTAATGAAAACATTCGGATACAAGAACGTAATGGAAGTCCCGAAGCTGGAAAAGATTATTCTCAACATGGGACTGGGGGAAGCGGTTCAAAATATCAAAATCCTGGATTCAGCGGTAGAAGAGTTAAACCTTATCTCCGGGCAAAAGGCCGTCATTACCAAAGCCAAACGCTCCATAGCGGTCTATAAGCTGCGCGAGGGTATGCCCATTGGTGCGATGGTAACTCTGCGCCGGAATCGTATGCTCGAGTTTTTTGATAAACTTGTGAACGTTGCCCTGCCGCGGGTAAGAGATTTTCGAGGAGTTTCCGGAAAAGCCTTTGATGGACGGGGAAACTATTCTTTGGGGATCCGGGAACAGATCATTTTCCCTGAAATCATTTTTGACAAAATTGACAAAGTAAAAGGGTTGAACATTGCCATTGTTACCACCGCCAAAACGGATGAAGAAGGGAAGGGATTGCTCCGCCTTTTGGGAATGCCTTTTCGGAATTAAAGGAAATTTTATCGGACGCGGATAAACGCAGATTTGCAGGATTGAAATAATTTTTATCCGTTTTTTCTGCGAAAAATCTGTGTCCCATCGAATAGAAGAAAGGATCGGCTGTGGCCAAGACTGCCTTGGTTGTAAAAGCTAAAAGGAAACCAAAATTTAGGGTACGGGCTTACCATCGCTGTCCAGTTTGCGGGCGGCAGAGGGGATATTACCGCAAGTTCGATCTGTGTCGGATCTGTTTTCGCAATCTGGCCTCGCGAGGAGAGGTTCCCGGCGTTATCAAATCAAGCTGGTAGAGGACTTCATTCAGGGAGGAAAAAAGAAATGGGGATGACCGACCCCTTAGCTGATATGCTGACCCGCCTGCGGAATGCCAATAAGGCGAAGCACGAGAAAGTGGACGTCCCGACTTCCAACTTTAAAGCCCATGTAGCCCGCATTCTCAAAGACGAAGGCTATATTAAAAATTATAAAGTTATCAAAGATGGAAAGCAGGGAACCTTGCGGATCTACTTGAAGTATGAGGGAGAGACGAAAAGGCAGATTATCAGCGGATTAAAAATCGTCAGCCGACCCGGACTGCGGAGGTATGTACCAAAGAACGAAATCCCCCCTGTGCTCCGAGGCCTTGGGCTTTCCATTCTTTCCACCTCCAAGGGGGTTCTCACGGATAAAGAAGCAAGGAAGATGAACGTGGGCGGGGAACTGCTCTGTTCGGTCTGGTAAGATTTCGAGGGAGAAGACCATGTCGCGAATCGGGAAAAAACCTATTCCCCTTCCCCCGGGGGTGAAGGTCGTGTTGGAAAGGCCTTTCATAAAAGTATCAGGCCCCAAGGGAAATCTGAGTCAAAAATTGGCCGGAGGGGTGGAACTGGCGGTGGGGCAGGATAAAATATGGGTTCACCCCTCGGAAGACCTTAAAAAAGGAAAAGCTCTGCAGGGACTTACCCGTACCTTGATCGCCAACATGGTAAAAGGGGTAAGTCAGGGGTTTGAGCGAGTGCTGGAAATTAATGGCGTAGGCTACCGGGTGGAGTTACAGGGGAGTGCTTTAAATTTCAACCTTGGATATTCCCATCCAATTCGGTTTCCCCTCCCCGAAGGGATTAAAGCGGATGTGGAACGTCAGAATCGCATTACCTTGAGGGGGTCGGACAAGCATCTGTTGGGATTGACGGCAGCAAAAATTCGCGGCCTCCGTCCCCCGGAGCCATACGGGGGAAAAGGGATCAAGTATGCGGAAGAGGTCATCCGGCGCAAAGCTGGCAAGACCGCCGCGGGATAAATTATTTTATAGGACGCAGATAAACGCAGATTTTCAGGATATATATAAAAAGAATTTTTATCTGTTTTTTCTGCGTCAACCCGTGTCCAATAAAAAGGAAAACAGGCGTGTTAAGAAAAGAGAAAGAGACAGCGCGCAGGCGAAGAAAGAAACGAGTAAGTTCGAAAGTACGGGGCACCCCGGAGCGCCCCCGGCTCTGTGTATTTAAAAGTTCCCGGCATATTTACGCGCAGCTAATCGATGATTTACGGGGGCAAACCTTGGTCGCAGCTTCTTCGCAAGATTCGGAGTTGCGGGGAATAGAACGGGGCAGGAAAAAAGTGGAAATGGCCCGGCGAGTCGGTACTTTGATTGCCGCCAAGGCCTTGGCCAAGCAGGTTCAGAAAGTTGTTTTCGACCGCAATGGGTTTTTATACCACGGTCGGGTGAAGGCCTTGGCCGATGCGGCGCGTGAGCAAGGGTTAGATTTTTAAATAGCTAAGGGAGGAAGTTCATTGACGCAAATTAACCCAGAAGAACTTGAACTTGTCGACCGCGTAGTCCATATTAACCGCGTTGCCAAAGTCGTCAAAGGTGGTAGACGATTTAGCTTCAGCGCCCTGGTCGTGGTGGGGAATGGCAAGGGAGTTGTCGGTTTCGGGTTGGGCAAGGCGAACGAAGTTCCCGAAGCGATTCGCAAAGGAATTGACCAAGCCAAAAGGAACTTAATTGAAGTTCCCCTTGTCCGGGGTTCAATTTTCTACGAAGTGGTCGGACGGTTTGGGGCAGCTCGCGTACTTTTAAAACCCGCCTCCGAAGGAACAGGGGTGATTGCCGGAGGAGCGGTAAGAGCGGTGCTGGAGTCAGCCGGAATCGTCAACATATTAACGAAATGCCTGGGTTCGCGAAATCCCCATAATGTGATTAAGGCAACCATTGAAGGTCTGAGCATGCTGAAGACGCCCGAGGTCATCGCAGCCAAACGAGGGAAAGTAGTTGCCGAGATCCTTTAGCCCCGCGGGCGATTCATGGGCAACGCCAGAAGCAGATACGCAACCTTCTGGGAAGGATGGAATATGGAAGAAAAAGTAATCCAGGTGCAATTGGTGCGGAGCGGAATCAGCCAACCAGAAACCCAGCGTAAGACCTTGAGAGGCTTGGGTTTGACGAAGCTGCAAAGAACAGTAAAGCTTAAAGATAAACCAGCCATCCGGGGAATGATCCGTAAAGTTTTTCATTTAGTGCGAGTTATCGAAAGTTGAAGGATCGAAAGATGAAGCTGAACAATTTAAAGCCTCCGCAAGGAGCCACAAAAAAGAAGAAGAGAATCGGGCGAGGGGATGGATCGGGACATGGAGGAACTTCCACCCGCGGCCATAAAGGTCTGAAAGCTCGTTCTGGCGGAAAAGTTTCCCGAGGGTTTGAGGGAGGCCAGATGCCGATGAAGCGGCGCCTTCCCAAACGCGGTTTCAAGAATCCCTTCCGTAAAGAATACACCATTGTTAACCTTCGAGATTTGGCCCGTTTTCCAGCCGGAACAGTAGTGGATGTTGCCGCTCTGGTAGCTTCGGGATTGGTAAAAAAGGTTCAATGGGGAGTAAAGGTATTAGGCGAAGGGTCCATTGCCTATCCTTTGACCGTGCGCGCGCATCATTTCAGCTTAGCCGCGAAGAATAAGATTGAGACTGCTGGAGGAAAGACGGAGGTTCTCTAAAGGTTGTTCCAGGGATTCCAGAATATTCCTAAAATTCCGGAGCTTAAGCGCCGGATCATTATCACGCTCCTGCTGTTGGCGGTTTACCGCATCGGGGTGCATGTTCCCACGCCGGGCATCGATGCCGCAGCTTTATCGGCCTTCTTCGCCCAGGCCAAAGGAACTCTCTTTAGCTTTATCGATATGTTTTCGGGAGGGGCCTTCGAGCGGCTCTCGGTATTCGCCCTGGGCATCATGCCGTATATCAGTTCGTCGATCATCTTGCAGCTCCTTACTGTGGTCGTTCCTCACTTGGAAAGGCTTTCCAAGGAAGGAGAGGCAGGGCGAAAAAAAATTACCCAATACACCCGGTATGGCACAGTCCTTTTAAGCCTGATCCAAGGATTTGGCATCAGTGTTGGATTAGAACGGATGACCGGGCCGGGCGGAGAGTTGGTGGTCATGGATCCGGGGTGGGCCTTCCGTTTGATGACCATGATTACCTTGACGGCCGGTACAGCTTTTATCATGTGGTTGGGGGAGCAGATTACCGAAAGAGGAATTGGCAATGGGATTTCTCTGATCATTTTTGCTGGCATCATAGCCCGCCTGCCTACCGCGATCAGCAATAGCGCCCGCCTGATCCGCACGGGTGAGATGGGTATCCTGATCACCCTTTTCTTGATCGTTCTGATGGTAGCAGTGGTCGGGGCGATTATTTACGTGGAAAGGGGGCAACGGCGGATTCCTGTCCAATATGCCAAGCGCATCGTCGGCCGAAGAATGTATGGGGGACAGAGTACCCATCTGCCCTTGAAGGTCAATACCGCCGGAGTCATTCCTCCTATTTTTGCTTCTTCCATTATTATGTTTCCGGCGACCATTGCCAGTTTCGTGGACCACCCGTGGATGAAGGCCGTTTCTGCCCAACTCGCGCCCGGATCCTTGATCTATGAGCTCATCTATGTGGGCTTCATCTTTTTCTTCTGCTATTTTTACACTGCTGTTACCTTTAACCCCACGGATGTGGCCGACAATATGCGCAAATATGGCGGATACATCCCGGGATTACGCCCCGGCCAGAAAACGGCAGAATTCGTGGACCGCGTTTTAACCCGGCTCACTTTCAGCGGAGCGGTTTATGTATCGGCCATCTGCGTTCTACCTTCCATCCTGATCACCAATTTTTACGTGCCGTTCTATTTCGGGGGAACAGCCTTGTTAATCGTTGTGGGAGTGGCTTTGGATACGGTAGGGCAGATCGAGTCCCACATGTTGATGCGCCATTATGAAGGGTTCATGAAACGGGGGCGGATCAAGGGGAGAAGATAGGGGGAGAGATGAGTTCGTTGCCGCCTCTTCCGGAAGATGAAAGAATCATCTTGAAATCTCCGCAAGAAATCGAAAAAATGCGGCGCAGCAATCAGATTGTAGCGGAGATTTTGGCGGAGATGAAAACATCGGCTCGGCCCGGGGTCACAACGCGGGAATTGGATGAGTTGGCCGAGGCCCTGCTGGCCAAGCGGAAAGCCCACTCGGCCTTTAAGGGATATAACGGATACCCGGCGGCCCTATGTACCTCGGTAAATGAAGAAGTCGTACACGGGATTCCCTCGAATCGAGTTCTGAAGGAAGGAGACATTCTGAGCTTAGATTTCGGGGCCATCTATGATGGCTTTTATGGGGATGCCGCCATAACCTTACCCATCGGAAGTATTTCAACAGAGGCTGAGCAATTGCTGCGGGTAACGGAGGAGGCTTTGTATCTAGCCATCGAGCAGGTCCGGCCAGAAAATCGCCTCATGGATATATCCGCCGCGATTCAGAGGCATGTAGAATCCCATGGTTTTTCGGTTGTGCGAGATTTTGTTGGACATGGGATTGGCAAGCATTTACATGAAAAACCCCAGGTCCCCAATTTTGGAATTCCCGGGCGCGGGGTACGCCTGAAGCCCGGGATGACCCTGGCCATTGAGCCCATGATCAACGCCGGAGGTTGCGAAGTGATGATTCGAGAAGACGGATGGACGGCGGTAACGAAAGACAGAAGTCTTTCGGCTCACTTTGAACATTCCGTAGCCGTAACGGAGAATGGGCCGGCCATTTTAAGCAAACTTTGAATTGGCCAAGATACAACCCCCAAGGGTGAAGGCCCTTTGGCTTAAGGAATAATCGGAGATGTCCAAAGAAGACGTCATTGAGGTCGGAGGAACGGTGATCGAAACCCTCCCCAACGCCATGTTTCGGGTAGAGTTGGAAAACGGTCACCGCGTGCTGGCGCACATCTCCGGCAAGATGCGCATGCATTTCATAAAAATATTAGCTGGTGATAAGGTGACAGTGGAACTTTCCCCTTACGACCTCAACCGGGGGCGGATTATTTACCGGGCGAAGTAAGACGGGTTTCCCCGGTTGGAACAAAGGCGGGATTCCAAGGGGACTCGGGTAAGAGAATCGGATGGCCAAACAAAGGAACCAGTCACCGAGGGCCATGGGAAGGAAAGAAAGATGAAAGTAAAGGCTTCCGTGCGGCGAATATGTGAAAAATGTAAGGTCGTAAAACGGAAAGGCGTCGTGCGGGTGATCTGCCAGAATACCCGGCACAAACAAAGGCAAGGGTAAGAAGAAAGGAAAAAGGAGGTAGGTGTGGCGCGCATTGCAGGAATTGATCTTCCCCGAAATAAAATTGTAGAAATTGCTCTGACCTACATTCACGGCATCGGCCGCTCTACGGCTCGCAAGCTTTTAGAACAAGCCCAGGTTGACTTTCAACGCAAGACAGACCAATTGACCGACGTAGAAGTAGCGAAAATCCGTGAGGTCATCGACAAGAGCAACTTGAAAATCGAAGGGGATTTGCGGCGAGAAGTTTCCATGAACATCAAACGACTGATGGACTTGGGGGCTTACCGGGGTCTTCGCCATCGACGCTCGTTGCCTGTGCGAGGCCAGCGCACCCATACCAATGCCCGCACCCGGAAAGGACCTCGGCGCCTGATGGGCGGGAAGAAGAGATAGATAAAGGAGGAAGAATGCCGCCAGTAAAGAGTTCAGGGGCGAAAAAGAAGGAGCGGCGGAATATTCAGAACGGCGTCGCCCATATCCAATCTACTTTTAATAATACGATCGTGACGATTACCGACGTGAGTGGAAATGTCATTGCCTGGGCTAGTGCGGGTAGCGTGGGGTTTAAGGGGTCGCGCAAGAGTACTCCTTTTGCCGCCCAACTTGCCGCCGAACAGGCCGCCAAAAGAGCAATGGAGCAAGGAGTGAAGACCATCGAAATCTACGTCAAAGGCCCGGGGGCAGGACGCGAAGCAGCTTTACGGTCTTTGCAGGCTGCGGGATTTCGAATCGACCTCATCCGGGATGTCACTCCCATCCCTCACAATGGATGTCGGCCGCCCAAGAGACGGCGGGTGTGAACCCCGAAAGGGGATGGACATAAAAGAGGAGGCCTACTTTGGCGCGATATATTGAGTCGGGTTGCCGGTTATGCCGGCGGGAGAATTTGAAACTTTTCTTAAAAGGGGACCGGTGTTATTCCGATAAATGCGCGTTCGAACGGCGGAGTTACCCGCCGGGACAGCATGGTCAAGGCCGATCAAAATTTTCCAGTTACGGCGTTCAGCTGCGGGAAAAGCAAAAAGTCAAGCGCATGTATGGTTTGGTTGAAAAACAGTTTCGGAATTTTTTCGCCAAGGCGGAAAGACAAAAAGGGATTACCGGAACCAACCTCCTCATTCTTTTAGAGAGGCGCTTAGACAATATGATCTACCGTCTGGGGTTTGCCAACTCGCGGAATGAAGCCCGTCAATTGGTTCAACACAATCACTTTAACATCAACGGGCGTAAAGTGAACATTCCTTCCTATTTAGTCAAAATCGGAGATGTAATTGAATTGAGGGAAAAGAGTCAAAAGAGTGCCAAGGTGAACGATTCATTGGAGGGAGTGGCCAGGCGGGGTGTTCCCTCTTGGTTGGAGCTGGATAAGGAGCATTACCGGGGGCGGATTTTGGCTTTACCCAGCCGTGAGGATTTGACCATGCCCATCAAAGAACAATTGATCGTGGAACTTTATTCCAAATAACCCTTCGAAGATTTCAGTCGAATTCGAGATCAAGGAGTTCATACCTATGTATAGAAATTGGCAAACCCTGATAAAACCGAAGGCCATTGAGGCAGAACAGGAAACCCTCAGTCCCACCTACGGACGTTTTCATGTTGAGCCTCTGGAACGCGGGTTTGGCATTACCATCGGAAATTCCTTGCGCCGAATTCTGCTCTCTTTCCTTCAGGGAGCGGCCATTACAGCCGTGCGCATCAAAGGGGTTCTACATGAATTTTCCACCCTTCCCGGAGTTCGCGAGGACGTTACCGATATCATTCTGAACATAAAAGAAATATTGGTTAAACTTCACTCCGATGGCCCGGAAACCCTACGGTTGAAGGCCAACAAATCCGGAGCGGTGAAAGCCCAGGATATCCAGGCAAGTGCCAACGTGCAAATTTTAAACCCGACCCATCCCCTAGCTACGCTCTCCGAAGATGGAGAATTAGAAATCGAGATGGTGGTCAAGCGGGGCAGGGGATATGTACCGGCCGAACGGAATCGGGAAGAAGGGCAGCCTATCGGCACAATTCCCGTTGATGCTCTTTTTTCCCCGGTTCGCAAAGTAAATTACACGGTTACTCATTCTCGGGTAGGCCAGATTACGGATTATGATCGCCTCACCCTGGAGATTTGGACCAATGGAGGATTAGCCCCTGCGGACGCCATTGGCTACGCCGCCAAAATTCTGAAAGATCAGGTCAGTGTATTTATTAATTTCGATGAAGGAGATGCCGTTCCCAGACCACCCGAGGTGGAAGAGGCCTCCAAACTCAATGAAAATCTGTTCAAGAGTGTGGATGAACTTGAACTTTCTGTGCGTTCCGCCAATTGTCTGAAGAATGCCGACATCCGATTCATTGGGGATCTGGTTCAAAAGACAGAGGCGGAAATGCTGAAAACCAAAAATTTTGGTAGAAAGTCTTTGAATGAGATCAAGGAGATTCTTACGGAAATGGGATTGAACTTAGGGATGAAGTTGGAAAATTGGCCTCCTTCCGAAATGCAGAAGCCGGAAAAAGAAGCCTAAAGAAGGAACGTTAAAATGCGTCATCGAATTGCTGGAAGAAAATTGGGCCGGACCACAAGCCACCGTTGGGCCATGCTTCGCAACTTGGTTACTTCCCTGTTAGAGCATGAGAAAGTAAAAACGACAGATGCCAAAGCCAAAGAGCTTCGCCCTTTGGCTGAAAAAATGATCGGACTGGGGAAAAGAGGCGACCTTCATGCCCGGCGCCAGGTTTTAACGCTTGTGCGCAACGCCGAAGTAGTCCGCAAGTTATTTGATACGATTTCCCCGCGTTATCAGTCCCGCAATGGAGGGTATACCCGGATCGTTAAATTGGGTTTTCGGTCGGGGGATGGCGCGCCGGTATCTATCGTGGAATTGGTTGCTGAAGGTAAGGAAGCCAAGAGCCTGAAAAAACGCAGGGTGGGCAAAAGACGCCGCAAAGAAAAAGAGCCGACCGAGACAGCGAAACCGGAAGCTCCGGTTTCCAAGCCGTAAAAAAGGAGAGAAAAAAGGGCAAGACTTGGTCTTGCCCTTTTTTTTATGGAAAAAAGATGATCGAGGTCCGCGAGGCTACTTTTTATTATCCCTGCCGCAAAGGTTCGCCGCAGCTCTTATTTGAGGGGTTCAATCTTTTGATTCCCCAGGGGAGCTATGTAGCTCTGATGGGCCCGAACGGGGCTGGAAAGAGCACCCTGGGGAAAATGATCAAAGGGTTGCTCTCCCCCTCTTCCGGCCAGGTTTTCATCGGCGGCCAACCCTTGAGGCCGGGGGAAATTTCACCTCGAGTGGGGTACGTTTTTTCCAACGCGGAAAATCAGATCGTTGCCTCCGTGGTGGAAGAAGACGTGGCCTTTGCTTTGGAAAATAGAGGAGTGGACCCTTCCATCATGGCCCGGCGCGTCCAGGATAGCCTGCGGTTAGTAGATATGGAGGATTACCGCTTTCATCCTCCCCATCTCCTATCCGGTGGGCAGCAACAAAAAGTGGTTTTGGCCGGGGTGTTGGCTATGGAGAGCGAAATTCTGGTCCTGGATGAGCCCACTTCTATGTTAGATTTACAGGATCGCCAAGAGATTCTGGATCTTTTCGCCAAAATCCATGGCCAAGGAGGAAGAACCATCCTTCATATTACGCATTCTTTCGAAGAGGCTCTAAGAGCTCAAGAATTTTTATATCTCGATAATGGTCGTGTTTCCTTTTTCGGAACGTGGAACGACTTTTTTGATAGGGGTCTATTGGATAATGCGATGAGAATAGCACTTCCCCCCATTTTGGAACTTATCCAAGAGTTGCGCGAGCGGGGACATTTGATTCCTAATGCTGTACGTTCCCTGGATGAGCTGAGGGGATTCCTGCTTCGCAATCCGCAATCGTAGCCTCTATCGGATTCTCCTTGACACCTTTGTGAAATCATACATATAATTTTCCAAGAACCTTAAGGAACTCGAAGAAAATCTTTTCAAGCGGCCGTTACCGCTTGAAGAAAGGAGGCGAAAAATGCCTGAACAAAAAGTGGGAGAAGTGATAAAGTTCTTTTCCAAGGCCAGCGTTGCGGCAATCAAGGTTACGGAGGGGACCCTTAAAGTTGGAGACCGGATTAAAATCAAGGGGCATACCACCGATTTTGATGATCAAATTCAGTCCATGCAGATCGAGAACCAGCCCGTGGAGAAAGCGGAAGCCGGGAATTTGATCGGGATCAAAGTAAAAGATCGCGTCCGGGAAAAAGATGTAGTCTGGAAAATCGTGGAATAAGGAGAAAAGCATTCCGCAGCCCATCATTTTGGTCGAAAGGCTAAGCCATATTTACAATCAGAGAACTCCTTTGGAAAAAAAAGCCTTGGAGGAGGTTTCCCTGCAGATTGAAGAAGGGGAATGTGTGGGGATTGTAGGGGAGACGGGTTCAGGGAAAACTACGCTGGTGCAGCATTTAAACGGGTTATTAAAACCTTCTTCAGGGAAGATATGGGTGGAAGGGGTGGAAATTAGCCAGGCCGGAACCTCCTGGGTTAAGCTGCGGCAACGCGTAGGGCTTGTCTTTCAATATCCGGAACATCAGCTTTTTGAAGAGACCGTTTTTGATGATATTTCCTTCGTTTTACGCCAGCGCAAAATTCTTGCGGCTGAAGAGGTTGAAATGCGGGTGAAGTCGGCCTGTGCGGCCGTGGGCTTGGATTATGAGGTTTTTCGTCGGCGGTCTCCTTTTGAGCTAAGCAGTGGAGAAATGAGACGAGCCGCCTTGGCCGGCATTTTAGTCCAGGAGCCAAGCCTGCTCATTTTGGACGAGCCTACCGTCGGTTTGGATGGACCCAGCAAGAGGGAAATTCTAAGAGAGATTAACCATCTCCACCGTTCCGGAAAAACCGTGGTCATTGTTTCCCACGGGGTGGAAGATCTCCTGAAAATCGTCAACCGGCTGATCGTCTTGGAAGCAGGGAAAGTTTTAACGGCGGGTTCGCCGCCTGAAGTTTTTTCTTTCCTGCTGGAGAACGAAAAACTGACCTTCTTGGTCCCTCCGATTTATCGCTTATGCTGCCACCTTCGTGCGGAAGGATGGGACATTCCTGAAGGAATTTATCGGGTAGAGGAGGCTATACCCGTCTTGGATCATTTCTTGAGAAGGGGATCCGCGGGGGAAAAGGCGATTCCCTTTCCTTCTTCTCAGATGATCTGAAAAACACGGACTGATATTCCTTTTTTGAAGAAGAGAACCATCCTTCTTTCTTAAATTTTTCAAAATTTTTCTTCCTGTCCCTTCCTTTTATCCTTATGGTGGAATTCCGGCGAGGATAAAAACCTTTTTAATTATCGGGATTGAGCTGCCTGATATA
>JAHJQK010000001.1 GCA_018819135.1 Pseudomonadota bacterium
GGCTGGTATTCGGGGACGATTTCTTTCAATTTAGCCTTGATTCCTGAGGCATCCTGTTCATAAGCCAGTTTGGTAAGTTCTTCAATCCTTTGGTTGAGCCAATTGAGGTCGTAGTCATTTCCCTTTAGGACAAAGATCTTTTCGTAATCGGTTCGAATAATTCCTTCCCCTTCGGTGATTAATTCTTCATAGAGTTTTTCCCCGGGACGAAGACCAATAAACTTGATTTCAATGTCTTCATCCGGCTTAAACCCTGATAACCGGATAAGATCCCTGGCCATGTTCACAATTTTAATTGGGGTTCCCATGTCAAGAATAAATATCTCACCCCCTTCACCCATAGCCCCAGCCTGAAGAATCAACTTGCAGGCCTCGGGAATCGTCATGAAATAACGAGTAATTTCGGGGTGGGTGACAGTTACCGGGCCAAAGCGCTCGATCTGCTTCTTAAAGAGGTGAACTACGCTGCCTTCACTGCCGATTACATTCCCAAACCTGACGGACACAAACCGGGTAGGATTGGCAGAGCCATATGAAGATGTGATCATTTCGGCGATTCTTTTCGAAGCACCCATGACACTTGCCGGACGGACGGCTTTATCCGTCGAAATCATGATAAACCGTTCCGTTTCATAGTGGTGAGATGCTTCAACAATATTGCGAGTCCCAATAATGTTATTGAACACACCCTCCCAGGGATTCATTTCCACAATCGGGACATGCTTATAAGCTGCCGAATGAAATACTGCATAAGGCCTGTGGGCGGCAAAGAGTCTATCGAGGAAACTCCGGTTCTGCACGTCCCCAAGAACAGGCGTAATGGAAGTTTGGGGAAACACTTGACGGAATTCCATCTCCAGGTGAAACAGGCTATTTTCTGTTTTGTCGAGGAGGATAAGATTTTGGGGGTGAAATTGGGTAATTTGACGACAAAGTTCCGATCCGATTGACCCCCCTGCTCCTGAAACAAGCAAAACTTTATCCGTCAGGTAATCTCCGATAGTTCTTACGTCGAGATTAACCGGATCGCGGCCCAAGAGGTCTTCAAAAGAGACCTCCCGGATACTTTTAAAAGAAATCTTTCCATTAATCAGTTCGCCAATTCCGGGTGTAGTTTGAATTTTTAATCCCGTTTTTTCACAAATTTCAATAATTCCCCTCATCTGCCTGGCCGAAGCGGACGGGACAGCAATTAAAATTTCATCTATTCCGCCCTGTGAGGCCAGTTGCTGAATTTTATAAATGGGACCTAAAACTGGCACTCCGTGGATCTTCATGCTTTGCTTCCTCGGGTTATCATCCAAGAAACCCAAAACATCATAGTTGAGACGGGAGTTATCCCTTATCTCACGAAGCATCTTTTCCCCTGCATCCCCTGCTCCAATGATAATCAGGCTTTTCTCCGGCTTACTTAAAACTCTCTCGGAGCGAAGTTGAAACACCTGGCGAAAAGAAAAAAAACCTCTTTCTTTCTCAAAGAGGAAAAGCCTAATGCTTACTCTAAGCCCCCCGATGAAAACAAGGGTCAGGATCCAGTCGATGATAAATAAAGAACAGGGAAAACCTTCAAAGCGGTAGAGAAAAAGGATCGCTAAAACGATAATGGCCGACGAAGTTACTGTGGCCTTAATAACATTAAGTAAATCAACAAGGCTGATATACCGGTACATTCCCCTGTAGAGGCCGAAGAACCAGAAAGAGAAAATTTTCAGGAAAAGAATATAAGGAACAGTGGAATAAAAGTTTTCCCATTCGTAGTCAGGGATTGTACCCTCAAATCGAAGAAGATACGCCAGTATATATGACCCGATGATAAGGCTGGCGTCAAAGAACAGCATCAAATAGAAATTTTTACTACGAAGGATGTTTCGCATAGATGGGTTAGGTTATTGGTTATACGTTATGAGTCATTCGTCGTTTTTGTTCCTGCGTCTCCAGAAAATAGGAAGATCGACGGAAATAACCCATGTTCCTTTCCTTTTTTTACATTGATTGCGAATTTATTTGAAAATATTTTAATACACCATTTTTCAAGACATGGCAACTTATTTTTATGCCCGGTTTGACAGAATGATTTCCTTTAGAGAAGATTTTGATATCATATTCGTCCTGATTGTAAGGGAAAATTTGTGAAATAATTGTCTTTTTGTCATGGACGAAAAGAAGTGGACCACCTTTACTGTTTTCCCCCCGCTCTTCTAATTATCCGGACAACCCGCTCAAGATCTTCTTCGGTCATCTGGGTGCCGGAGGGAAGGCATAATCCTCGTTCAAATAGATCTTCGCTTACCTCTCCCCCGCACACGCCACAGCTCCTGAAAACGGGCTGCATATGCATCGGTTTCCAGATGGGGCGAGATTCGATGTTTTTTTCTCCAAGGATAGACGAACCGCTTCCC
>JAHJQK010000009.1 GCA_018819135.1 Pseudomonadota bacterium
AATCCATGGAAAGTCGAGCGCCTCATGATGCCAAGCGAAGCGCCCTGGCCCCCGAGCCTGAGAAAGCCACCGGTAACGATAACTCTCAAGCAAACTGATTCCTAAACAACAGGTTAACATGAGTCAAATGGAAAAGCCTATTTACGAAATCATCATTTTTAGAATTTGGTTAGAAAGGAGGCCGAAGGTATGTCCGTTTCTTCTGCAAAGCTGGGTATTGGCCAGGTATTCGCCGATCTCAAAAAAAGAGGTGATCTGATCGTAATCGACAGGGAGGTAGAGCCGGAAGGTGATGGGTGCCGAAGCCTTCATCATGGCGGATTTGCTGGGTGTACCGCTGAGAAAGGTATTGATCGCTGCGGTAATCCCAGCCGTTTTCTACTACGCGGCCCTTTACGTCATGGTTCACGTAGAGGCGACCAAGATGGGTTTGTATGGCCTATCCGATGAATCTATTCCTCGCGTGGCCAAAGTTATGAAAGCCAGAGGACACCTGTTCGTATCGATCCTCGTTCTGATTGCCGTCCTGGCATCCGGGGCTTCCCCCATCAAGGCAGCCCTTTTTTCTATACTGGCCACTATACCATTGGCCATGCTACGAAAAGAAACCCGTTTGAATATCACAAAAATCATAAGGGGCTTAAGCATGGGGGCAAGAAATGCCATGGAACCCCTCGCTGCTTGTGCCTGTGCCGGAATCGTGGTGGGAGCGATCTCACTGACAGGGCTGGGTTTGAAATTTGCGGGCGGTGTCATTAGCCTCGCGGGAGGAAATGTGCCCATTATTTTAATCCTGAGCGCCCTGGTCTGCCTGATTCTGGGAATGGGATTACCCACAACAGCTGCTTATATCATAACGGCCAGCGTGGTGGCCCCTGCTCTGATCCAGCTTGGCTTAAAGCCGCTCTCCGCCCACCTATTCCTTTTTTATTTTTCTTGTATCTCTTCCATTACTCCACCTGTGGCCCTATCGGCGTATGCGGCTGCCGGGGTGGCCGGCGCCAACATGGTGCAAGTCGGCATTACAGCCGTTCGGTTGGGCATTATCGCATTCATCGTTCCTTTCATGTTCATTTACAATCCGGTTCTCCTTTTTTCAGATTCTTACCAAGAGATCCTCTTTGCTTTCATCACCGGCCTTATCGGCATCACGGCCCTGGGTTTGGGATTTGAAAGGTGGTTATGGGGGAATCTCAGCCTGGGGGTTAGTGGCCTGCTCATCATCGCATCTCTTTTGCTTATCCAGCCAGGTTGGAAAACAGACCTCCTGGGGTTCATCATTTTTATGGCGGTTATCGCTTTCAGAAAAAGGTATTACTCCAGATGGAAAGCGATGGAAGCGAGCCAGATAAAATCCGGTCCTCACCCTTGACCGATTTCTTGGACTTTTTTCACGATCTCTTTTAAGTGGGCCGGCGAAGAGCCGCAACAAGCGGAAATGATGCGCGCTCCAGCCTCCAGCCATTGCGGCACGTGCTCAGCAAACTGATGAGGACCGATCGAATATTGCTCCCGCCCATCCACGACTCGGGGGGAGCCCGCATTGGGTTTGGCGATGAGTGGTTTTCCACAGTGGGCCTTCAAGAGGTGGAGCACTTCCGTCACCTGCTCGAGGTCGAGACTGCCGCAGTTGGCCCCGATCACATCAGCCCCCTCCGCTTGCAGACGCTTCGCAGCCTCTGGCGGACTCACGCCCATCATGGTCCGATATCCTTGGGCCGCGGGGTTGAAAGCCAAGGAAACGATGATCGGCAGGCCGGTGTGGAATTTGGCGGCGTGAAGGGCAGCAACCGCTTCCTCTAAGTCATACATCGTAAGGATGTTAATGATCTCGGCCCCTCCTGCGGCCAAGGCCTTAGCTTGCTGGCCGTAAGCATCGAGCAGTTCATCCAGGGTTAGCTCTCCCAGGGGCTTCAGGAATTTACCCGTGGGACCGATGTTGCCGGACACAAAAGTTCCTTGAGGTTGAACCGCCTTGATGATTTGAATCACCCTTTGGTTCAATTCCTCAGTTTTGTCCGCCAAGCCGAACTTGCTCAGGGCTATGCTGTTCAGGGAGGAGGTAGCCGCTGATACGATGTCGCAGCCCACTTGATAATAATCCCGCACCAGATCCTGGTAAACCTCCGCATGGTCCACAATCCACTGGCTGACGCATCCACCCAGGTTTGCTCCCTCCCGGGCCAGCATCGTCGACATGGCCCCGCTCATGACTAGGGTCTCCTTTTTCATCTTTTGAGAAAATAGATCTGGCACCGATGATCCTCCTAAAGGTTGAACGACTGAATTTGAAGGTCAGCCATCCCCATAACAAATTCGGAACCGATTTTCTGATGGCTAAGGATGGAATCCATTATTTTCTTGCCGGATTACAGCCCAGTGGACTTTTCTCTTTTCAAAAACTGGGGACGCCATTTTCATTTTACATTTTCACAATGAGGCGAGGTATTCCCGAACCTCTTCAGGAATAGCGACGAACTCTACTCCCATTCCAGGGCGTTCGTGGTGAAGCAACAGCGGAGGCACCTTTTGGGCATGGCGGACGATAGCAGAAATCGTATAGGAGCCTTGGGAGGTGGAAATCTCGATCACCAGTTTGTTCCCGGGGGCATAGATCGGGGAGTTCGTTAATAGGAAGAGTCCTCGGGTTGAAATTTGTATCGCCAGGGTCGAGAACTCCGGAGTCTCCAGGCCGAATCGAACGGGAATCCTCTTGAACTTTCTTTCCTCCGCTCGTTTGAATTTCCGAGATTTCATAGGTTGTATCCATCAGGGATTTTCTATTTTTTCCCTTCCTTAACAGGGAAGGGGTTCGAAAGTCAAAAATTTTTAGAAAGAACAAATTTAGCACAGTGGGGCCGCGGAGTTTTGATCCGAGGGTCATTCTCGAACCTCATTAGAACCTCACTTCCTCCCTGGTACAATCGCCTCCTTGCACGCTTTCGCAACCCTCATCTTAACCACGGTCTTAGCAGGGATCTTAATTGCCTCACCAGTAGCGGGATTGCGACCCATGCGAGCTTTCCTCTTCACCAGGACCAGTTTCCCGATTCCTGGAAGGGTAAAGGAGCCAGCTTTCTTGGTCTCGGAGATGGCCAACGCTGCTACCTCGTCAATAATCCCGGAGGCAGTCTTTTTAGTGAGCTCAAATTTCCCTGCAAAGTGAGACACGATTTGGGATTTGGTCATGGGTTTTTTAGCCATTTTTACCTCCTGTTGGATGGAATTTATAGCTGGATAGCGGGAGTATATTGGAAAGGGGGTTGGGAAGCAAGTGGAAAAAGACCCAACTCAAGGGTTACCCCAACTCAAATTCCGCCATAAGAAATAGGGGTTAAAATCCCTTTTGAAGTCAATATATTAGAGGATGTTTTAAGTTTTTCTTAAAAAAAGCTTGACATCCTCTTTTTTTCATGGTTTAATCCTATATGTAATAAATGTTATTG
>JAHJQK010000119.1 GCA_018819135.1 Pseudomonadota bacterium
GCCAAAGGTGGCTTTAGGAGGCCGCCAAATTTAGTGCATTAATTTGATATACAAAAAACCATCTTTTACCCTCAGAAATCTTGATTTTTATAATCAGATCGATAAGCAATGTTTATCAATCTAAAGGTGAATTATTGCTGTAAATTTACATTATCTCTGTGGCCTCGGTGTCCTCTGTGGCATATATTATCCATCTTGCTGCTCAGGTTTGAAGATGAAGCGTTCAAAAAGCTTATGGTAAGAGGTCCATCGGGAAGGATCCTCCTTCTCCTTTTCGATCCAACCTAAAAATCCATTGACCTTGGCGTCCAGGTCATCTATCTGGTGAAGAAGAAGCGCCTCCAAGGTCATGGGTAGCTTGGGTGAGCCAAAGGCATACTCTCCATGATGGCTGAGGAGGTTATGCTTCAGGAAAAGCGAGAGAGCTTCAGGGAATTCCCGAATGGTTTTTATTTTCTGGTCAACCATTTCTACGGTGAGGATGATATGTCCCAGGAGTCGCCCCGAGTCTGTGTAATCGAAAGCCCGGCCAAAGGTAAGCTCGTCTACTTTCCCAATGTCATGAAGAATTCCGCTGGTGATCAAAAGATCCAGATTAATCTCCTTGTATCGCGGGCCTACCAGAAGGATAAGTTGAACGACAGAGAGAGTATGCTCCAATAGACCTCCAAGATAAACATGATGAATCGCCTTCGCCGCCGGTGCCAGTTTGAATTTTTTTACGAAATCTTCATCGCCGAAGAAGGCATCTAAAAGCTTTTGCAGATAGGGTTGCTGCACGCCGGAAGCAATATTTTTGATTGCGGAGAACATTTTTTCGATATTGAGGGGAGTCCTTGGAAGAAAATCGTCGAGTAAAACTTCGGTTTCCTCACATTTCCTCAACTTGATAATGCGCAGTTGAAGCGTTCCCTGAAATTCATCAACTTCCGCTCTCACTTTTATAAAATCGTCTTTGGCAAAGAGAGCACCGAAGTCCAAGGCGTTCTCCCAGATGCGTCCTTCAACCTCTCCCGTGCGGTCGGCCAGGCGGAGAGAAAGATAGAGGTTTCCGGTCTTGGTCCTGGTCAGGCTCTTTTCCCTGACGAGAAAAATGCTTTCCACAGCATGGCCCTTTTTCAATTGATTAACGAAAACTTTTTCCATTTTTTCCCTCCAACCTCCAACCTTCCGCCTTCTACCCTATTCCTTCCTCCCCCCTACAGCCTTGCTTATTTCCTATGGCCCATGGCCTATCGCTTATTCCTTATCGCCTTATTCCAATTTCTTCAGGACCATTTCCGCGGCCTTCATGCCGTCGAGCGCTGAACTGACGATCCCTCCGGCATAACCTGATCCCTCACCAATGGGATAAAGGCCGCGAACATTCCGGGATTGATAATCCTCCCCGCGCAGGATACGCAGGGGAGCTGACGTACGCGTTTCGATACCCAGCAACATCGCTTCCGGGCAGGAAAACCCCGGCATCTTCCGGTTGAAATAGGGGAGTGCTTCCCGCAGGCTCTCCGCGGCAAAAAGCGGCAGACATTCCTCCAATCGGGCGGGAGTAACCCCCGGCTTAAAGCTCGTTTTCCTCAATGAAGAAGGCTCTCGGTCCTCCAAAAAATCGGGGAGCCCCTGGGCAGGGGCGTGGTAGTTTTCACCCCCCAATTGAAAAGCTTTCTCCTCCCATCGCCGCTGGAATTCCATTCCTGCGAATGGCCCTTGAGTACGGAAGTCCTCCCATCCCACCTGGATGACCAGGGCGCTGTTGGCCCAGGGAGAATTGCGGTGGAACAGACTCATTCCATTCGTTACCAACCCTTGAAATTCAGAACTGGCTGCGATTACAGCCCCACCCGGACACATGCAAAAGGAATAAACCGCGCGCCCCTTGGAGCAGCGGTAGGTTAATTGATACTCTGCCGGGGGTAAGCGGGGATGTCCAACGGATGGACCGTATTGGATGCGGTCGATGAGTCTTTGGGGATGTTCCACCCGAAGTCCGATGGCCAAGGATTTACTTTCCATCGCTACCCCCGCGTTGCCGAGCATCCGGTAAGTATCCCTGGCGCTGTGTCCCGGGCCCAGGAGAAGAATAGGCGTATCAACTTCTTTTTGGTTATTAATAACGATCCCTTGAAGATGGCCCTGGAAGATTTTAAGGCCAGTCACTTTGGCCTGAAAATGGAACTCGGCACCTTTTTCTTTAAGATATTGACGCATCGCTATGATCACCCGGCGCAATCTATCCGTTCCGATGTGAGGCTTCTGCAGATAAAGGATTTCCGCAGGAGCTCCAAAACGGGAAAAAATACTTAAGATGGTGGCAACTCTTGGATCGTTTAGGCGAGTGAAAAGTTTTCCATCTGAAAACGTTCCTGCCCCCCCTTCCCCAAACTGGATATTGCTTTCCGGCTCCAGGATCCCGCTGCGCCAGAATTTTTCTACATCCTTGATCCGCTCGGGCACCTCTTTGCCGCGTTCCAAAAGCAGCGGGGGCCAGCCGACCTCGGTCAGTCTTAGGGCGGCGAAGAGCGCAGCAGGTCCGGTCCCGACAATAATGGGGCGATGTTGGGGTTTGTTCTTGATGCGCCAAGGAGATGGGGAAGGTTTGGCCATGACCTTTTGCACCTGCAGGGAAGAGGAGGGTTTGCCGAGAACTTTCTTTTCTTCTTCCGCCGGAAGGGACAATTCCAGGGAGTAGACGAAGTGCAGGCGATTCTTGCGGCGAGCGTCCAGAGATTTTTTAATAATCTTGATGCCCTTAATTTGTTCGGACGAAATCCCGATCGCCTGGGCAATTTTTTGCCGCAGATCGGCTTCTTGCTCATCGAGGGTTAAAGTAATGTTAGATATAAGAATCGTCATGGGCAATTTAATGTAACACATTTTTTCTAGAGGTTTCACGCTATAAAAATTACCATTAGATAAAGGTTGACAGCGGGGTAACCGTTGGATAGATTGATAAACAGAGGTCATGGAGGCGGATGAGATACTTGGGTAGGATCACTGCGGTTGGATTATTATTTCTGCTGTCCTCTTGCCTTAGCTTATTTCTGGAAAAGCCCACCTTCACTTTGAAGGAAATCGAGATCAAGCGCATCTCCTTCCAGGAAATCGATTTCCTTTTTGGCATCGAGGTCCAAAACCCGAATCAGTTTGATTTGAAGCTGCGAGCCCTGGAATACACGGTCTATCTCAGCGGTCAAGAAGTGGGCAAAGGTCGTCTGGAAAAAGAAATTAAAATCGTGAAAGCGGCTTCAACCCTGGTTCCGGTTCCTTTGCAAACGAACTTAAGAAGCCTGGGCAACCCCTTGGCCCTTATCCTGGCCGGCAAGGATTTGCAGTATAAAATCGAGGGGGCAGCCATCATCAAGGCCAGTATGGGCAGCACTACCATCCCCTTTTCCAAAAGCGGTGAGATCAAAATAAAGAAATAGATTTAAAGTTTATTGCATTAGGCCTACTCTTCCTTCTCTTCTTCCTAGTACCCCCTCCCAAAAATGCCCCAATGCCGCCCTCCAAATACTCTTTTTTTTCACTGCTGCCACTTGTGTCTTGCAACTGGCCGCAGCACTGATTTGAACGGAGGAAATGACTGCGGGGGCTGACTTCGTGTGCCTCGACCAAAATTTGAGGGAAGCAGCTTTAAAAGAAGGCTTCACCGTTCTTCCCTAAACTTGATTAACTCTTCTGAAACTTTTTCCTGAATAGATTTCATGCCCCCCTTCCTCGCTCAGACTTTCCTTTTGAGGTCGTCACAAGGAATGATCGTGCTCGGCCTGGAATAAAAAAACTCTAAAAAGCGGGTAAGAGCGGATATTTACGGGGTAAATGGCATCTCCCAATCCCCGCTTGCCGGAAGTCCGGAGAAGGGTGCCAATAATACATATAAAGAAGTTTGACTTATTCGCATAATCTGAATTATTATTATTATTGGAAAAAGGAGGAAATCTTATGAAAGCTTTTGCTACTGTTCCCAGGCCCGCGAGGATAAGAATCCGGGGGCAGATTACTATTCCCCAGGACATACGAGAAGAAATGAATCTGGATGCGCAAGCTACGATTAATCTCTTCCGGGTGGGGAAGGTTTTGTTGATGACCCCCAAACGACTGGAGCGAGCTTCGTTGGCCAGGAAGGTGGAGCGGGAAATGAAGCGCGAAGGACTGACTTTGGAAGATCTGCTGGCGGGTCTCAAATCCCAACGGGAACGATATCTTGAAGAAGCCTTTTCAAAAGATTAAGGTTTTCATCGACACCAGCGTCTCATTGCGGGGGTCTCGTCGGTAACCGGAGCCTCTGCCGCGGTTCTGGATCTCTGCGAGGCTGAAGTCCTCCAGATGGTGGTCAGTCGGCAAGTCCTGGTTGAAGCGGATCGTAATTTTTGCGCCAAACTCCCCAATTTAGTAATCCAATTTCGGCGGTTCATCCGGAATCTGGCTATGTTAATGGTCGAGGACCCGCCGGCAAAAGCAGTGAAAAGGGCTGCCAGTCTAATTAACCGCAAGGATGCCCCAATCCTTGCCGCAGCCATGGAATCAGAAGCTGACTATTTGATTACGCTCGATAAAAAGCATTTCTTAAAGCAGAAGGCCACGCCCAATATCCCCATCGAAGTCTGCACGCCGGCTGATTTTCTAAGAATTTTTGAGCGTCTCTGGCTCCAGGATTAGCCACCCTTCTTGTTCCCTCCCTTGTTCCCCTGGAGTTAGTTGGTCGGGAAATGGAAGCCTGGACAAAAAAAGTGTATTCCTAAATAACTATGCGAATCTGATGATGGAAAAGGGGAATTTCAGCAGGGCGGAAGAGCTTTTCAAAAAGGCTTTGAATCTGAAACCTGTTCACCCACATTCCTACTTCGGCCTCGCTCTGTTATACCGGGTAACCGGCCATCCGGAAGAAAGTCTCAAAGTCCTTGAACGGCTTTTTATCTTGATGCCCAAAACCCCAGGAATTGAAAGCACGCAGATTTATAATGAGGCCCGCAATCTTTACACAGAAATTAAGGCAGAGACGGAATCAAAGACAAGCACTCATTAAAATCAAAAATAGTGTTGAGACGGAAATTTGCCGAGTGAAAAACCGGAATACGGATCTCCGGGTCTCTATAGCCCGCTAACTTTCCTGGCGGATAAAGATTTGATCGAATTTCAGTAAATTCCGAATGCAAACAAAATAGATCTGACCCCGCGCCCGTTTTTCCTCTACTAAGATTTTCGTGCTTTCCTATCGCGGCCGGTGTAGAATGGAAAAACGTTGGCGTCTTTCGAGTCACGTGATCAATTTTTTTATAAGGAGGTTGCTTTATGCCGACAGGATACAACGGAAAAATCTTGCGGGTCAATTTGACCTCAGGGGCTATCCGCGAGGAAACCCCGGAGGAAATCGTCTACCGCACGTATATGGGCGGATCCGCCCTTTCTTCGTATTATCTGCTGAAAGAGCAAAAGGCGGGCGTAGACCCCCTCGGCCCGGAGAACAAACTGCTCTTTATGTCCAGCGTGATCTCCGGAGCGCCCCTAATGGGTCTAACCCGATACACCGTGGCGGCCCGCTCTCCCTTGACCGGGGCTTTCGGGGAAGCAGAAGCGGGGGGTTTTTTCGGGCCGGAGCTGAAGATGGCGGGGTTTGATGGAGTCATCATTGAAGGGCGGTCGGCCAAGCCGGTATATCTCTGGATCAAAGACGGCCGGGCGGAAATTCGGGATGCTTCCAAGATTTGGGGAAAAGACACCGGAGAGGCGGAAAAGCTGATCCGCGAGGAGCTCGGAGACAACCGGATTCGCGTGGCCCAGTGCGGCCCGGCCGGGGAGAAGCGGGTGCGCTATGCCTGCGTGGTCAACGAACTGAAGCATGCCAACGGCCGTACCGGCATGGGAGCCGTGATGGGGTCCAAGAACCTGCGGGCCATTGCCGCCCGGGGCACGCAGAGGGTTTCGCTGGCCAATCCGGAAAAAGTCGGGGAGATCGGGAAAAAAGTACTCGAACTCCTTTCCCAGTCCGGAATGGCCCAGAATTTGAAAAAGTTCGGGACGCCCATGTTCGTCATGCCCCTGCAGAACTCGGGGATCCTGCCGACGCGGAATTTTCAAAAGGGGCAATTCGAGGGGGCGGAAGCCATTTGCGGCGAAAAGATGACCGACACGATCCTGGTGAAATCGGAAGGTTGCTACGCTTGTGCGGTTCTATGCAAGCGGTCGGTCAAGGTGGAGGGCAAGTATAACGCCTCTCCCGAATACGGGGGGCCTGAATACGAGACGGTCGCCTCCCTGGGGTCCTACTGCGGGATTGATAACCTGGCGGCTATCGCCCAGGGGAATGAGATGTGCAACCGGTACGGTTTAGATACCATCTCCGTGGGTGTTTGCATCGCTTTTGCCATGGAATTGGTGGAAAAGGGAATCCTTACTGCAAAAGACACCGACGAGATTGACCTTCGCTTTGGGAATACGGATGCCATGTTGGCCATGATTGGGAAGATCGCCAGACGCGAAGGTTTCGGCGATGTGTTGGCGGAAGGCGTTCAGCGGGCGGCCCAGAAGATCGGGAAAGGGGCCGAAAAATTTGCCATGCACATCAAGGGCCAAGAACTGCCCATGCATGATCCGCGGGGAAAGCAGGGATTGTCCCTGAGTTATGCCACCTCCCCCACCGGGGCGGATCATATCGAAGCTCCCCATGATACTTCTTTCTTAACCGATGGCCCGGCGCTGAAAGCTGCCAAGCCGGCCGGTGTTATGGAGCCCGTCCCGGCGCTGGAGATGGGCCCGAGAAAGGTTCGGCAGTTTGTCCACACCCAGGCAATCTGGAACTCCTTTAACTCCCTGGGAGTCTGTAACTTTGCCGCGGCGCCTTATACGGCGATTCCTCTTGTTACGCTCGCCGAGGCGGTGGAGGCGATTACCGGCTGGAATACCAGCCTTTACGAATTGATGGAGCTGGGGGAGCGGACGGTCACGATGGCGAGGATGTTCAACATCCGGGAAGGGTTGTCCAAAAAGGATGATTATCTCCCCGAGAGATTATATGAAACCTTGGAGGCCGGGACTCCCCGGGAGAAAAAGATTACCCGCGAAGATTTCGCCAATACCCTGAAACTTTATTATGGGGCCATGGGCTGGGACCCGGAAACCGGAGTGCCGACCGAAGGGAGATTGAGCTTTTTAGGCTTGGATTGGTTGATTCCCAAAAAATAGAGAAGGACCCCTCCAGACATAAGGCCATAGAAGATTCATCCTCCCTGAATTTTCTATGGCCTTTTTCTTTTCCGACCATAAAGCCACAACAAATAACCCTTCCCCCCTCTTTTCGGGATTACAAGCAAGTTCACTTTGAACTCACGTCCCGGTTTACCCAGGATTTGAATTTGAACCACTTCCTCATCTGGATTTGTTCCTAAAAAAACCAGATGGATCGATCCATAAGAAACTGAATTATTTAAGGGCGTCCCCCTCTCCTTGGCAAATTGCTTCCGCAACGGCGGCAGCCAGGTCCGTAAGTTCACTCAGAAAGAACGTCCCCTTTTACGATGATCGAATTTCAGGAAATTCCGAATGCAAACAAAATAGACCTGACCCCGTGCGCACTATCGATTCTGGGTTGAACCATACATCCTTTGGCGGATTTAGCTCTCATCACTCAGCTCATAAAATCGTATATTGAATTGAGTTCGATATTGTTCATAAAGATTTCGCGGAATTGCGAAACTTATGGCTTTCCTAAGATTTCTAAGCTTAGCGCCCTGTAAATCATCGAAATACATAGTGATGAGGATTTGATTTATGGCTTGAATTGCCTTTTCTTCCCTTGTTAGCCACTGGTTCATTTTTGATATATCAGGTAACATTATAACCGGGAAAAATTGATCTATTTGAGTCATTCGGAACCTGATCGAGGTAGCATGAACGGCTCTTGATAAGGTCGAGTATTCTCTTTTCAACAAAGCAATACCTGACAAATTATCATCTATTGAGTTATATTTAGGGTGTTTGGAAATATAATTGACGTAATCTGATATTGGCAACTGGTTTTTCCCCGCCTCCCATAATTCATATTCGACAGGATGATCTTTATAATAGAGGCAAAATAATGTATTCTCAATGGCGCTCCTAAGAGATTGCAGCGATGGGCGCCATGATCCAATTTTTGCAAGACTGTGCGACAAAAGAGCATCATTTTGGGCCTCTATGAAAAAGCATAAAGATGAAATATGAATTTTGTTTTCCAATACATACGCTTTCCATGCTTCCAAAGAGGACAACCTCTTATAACTCTCTAAATAAAGACTATTATTGCTTTCCAGAGCAACATACGCTTGAGTAAATCTCGTCTTAAGTTCACCATTGAAAGAAGAATAGTTGGCTTCTAATTCATCAATTAGATTTTTCATAATTAGGTACCTTCTAAGAGAATATCAAGCGCCCGACTCAGCGCAGAGGGTTTCTCGAAGGTCTCCTTAGCTTTTCTTTTAAGCGTATCTACTGCCTCTGGGTTGGCATCAAGATAGTTGAGAAGTTTTCCCATTATATTTCTCGATGAATCACGGGGCTTGACATCAATTTGGAATCCATAGTCTGCGATTAGTTTTAGCCATTCTTTCCTTCCTATTTTTGAAAGAGAATGTAAGGTCTTTAAATTTACCGCCACTTGTCCTGTATCGAGTTCGCTTGATGGCCCAAAAAGCTTACCAAGTTCTGAAATATCTAAATCTGGCCGCGCCTCTAAAATATCAGCTAATAATCTCAGAGCTTTTGCAACCGAGTGTGTCTTCATAATTCACCCATCCTTTTCAAAATTTCAATAGAACAATCCTCAAATTCCTTTTTAGCTTCCCTGTCGCCCATTTCATATATTGATCGATTTTGTGAGGCGGCCTCGCTGACTGCGGCACGCTCTTTAATCTCAGGAGTTATTACCAATTCACCAAACCTCGCCCGCAAATCATCAGATATTTCAGAACGATGCCTTGCGGGGCGGCCAACCCGAGAAAGTATTATGCCAATATGTTGGAGGTCATGCTGCAAGTCTTTGCAGAAGTCTTTAACGCGGCTCAATAGTATACCTATCCCAATTGCCGATAAAAAATCAGGCGAAACTGGTACTGCAAAGTGAGTACTCATCGCCAACGCATTTTGTGTAGGGATAGTTAAATTTGGGGGGCAATCACAAACAACAATTTTATATTGCGTTAAGATGTCACCTAAAGACCTTTTTAACTTGGTTTCTCTGGCAGTGGTAGCAGCTAAATCTAAGTCAATTGTAAACAAATCTAAATGTGAGGGTACCAAATCGACATTTCTGAAAACGTTGCGTATTATTATTTCAGATACATTCGCTTCTCCACCTTCTGGAGAGGTATGCCTTCTCATACCCATAATATTTGCAATGGTTCCCTTTTTTGTAGAATGATCTTTCCATTTTTCTACCGTAATACATGAGAAGGTTGCGTTAGTCTGAGGGTCCGTATCAATAAGCAAAGTCTTTAATTCTTGTAGACCACAAAATGCTGCAAAATTGACTGAAACAGCTGTCTTGCCGACTCCCCCTTTTAGGTTTACAAAGGATACTGTTGGAGGCATTTTAAGCTCCTATTTCTAAAAGACGAGCGGATTTTTCCGGAAGAAGATCTCTTTTTTCTGCAAGTTTATCTTCAATACGCTTTCCAAAAATCTCCAAGGACTTGGCATAGCTCATGACCGCACTGGGAGTCGGATTTTTTGGCGACCCGGTGTAGCCGATTATGTTATGGTCTTATTCATCACAAAACGGCTCGTTGGTAACCCCGATTCACATTGAATGAGCTCCAATGCTTTCTTTACGAGTTCCTTATTGGTGCCCATAAGAATGAAACAGGCATGGGACACGTAGGCGATGGAAGCAATACCTTGATTGTATAGGAAAGCCAATTTTCCCGCGAGCTGCTCGGGCTCACGTCCCCTCGGCAGGGACTGGTCAAAGACCAGTGTCAACAACGTGGGGCGTTCACGGACAATCGAGATGATCTCTGATCCGAACAGATATGAGGGAGCGTTCTTAGCTCGGTTGGCCGTTAATCGAAGGCCAGTGTCCGGATCAAGGAAAAGATGATCTGGACATCTTCGGGCGCGAGCAAAATAGGATTCGCGGTCTGTCTCTGCTTTGATTATGTCAAGGGATAGTAGCGGGACACCTAACAAGAGAGAGAAAGCAGCAGCTTGATCAGAAGAAACATGTTCGGTGAACATTGGATGGGCCACCCACGCCCCGTATGCGCCCAGCCACCGAAGAAGACTTCGCTTCACAATGTCGTAAGAATCGCCAAAATATTTCAGCTTCAATTTCTGTTTCCATTATTCCACATAGCGTGCCAATCTCCGCACTTCATCAGAAATTCTGAAATAAAGAGTATATCCAAAGCCTTAATGATTATGGGTAGAAACTTACGCCTTTTGACAGAATATGTCAACAGAATAGTTCAGGATAGTTCAGGAAGAACTCCTTGATTTTCCGGGGGAATATTGCCCCTTATTGAATTTCAGTTCAATCTACAAAGTTTGGAAAGTCAGAGGCCACCGGCAGCCGGATTTATCGGCGATCCGATGTTCCGATATTCGGGGGAGGCGCAGGCAAGAACCATTGAATTCCGGGTGAAGGCAGACTGTTCCGCACTATTTGTTATCATGCCATGGTGCTCGGATGGAAATATGGCGTAGCGGTAATTCTCTCTGATCCGACATAGAGACCCCACTTTCTTGGTTAGAGTTTTCTGATCCATTCCCCTTCTGCCTCTAAACGACCTTGGCGGATTAGTCCGCTTATAACGGATTTAAGATTTTCTTGGATGCTCTCTCCGGTACGGGTAAACCCCAGATAGCGGGAAGCTGCCCTAATTGCATCTTCTCTCGAAATCCAGGTGTTCCCAATTGCACTTATGAACATTTCCTTCAGGAATTCTCGGTCATACTCTTGAATTGAGCGACAATAAGGATATACGACGTCATTTTGGACATTACTAATCCCACGTCGTGAGGAAGCGTTTATCGCAGAATTGATATCTTCACTGATTCGACTTCCAGCCCGCTGGAACCCAAGCTCCTGAGCAATGGATTTAATCAGTTCTCCACGTTCGATCCCTTCCGATCCAGCTTCTGATACAAATTTACGAACACGTATAATCAATTCATCAAAATCATATTCCTCTTTTTTGGTGTCGCTCTCTTCTTTGCCAATGGTTTCTCTTTTTTCCTCCTCAATCTCATTTTGAACGGGTTTTTCTCTTGCATTTTCCCCGCTTGGATATTCTGAAGGGTGATCTTCTGCAGCTAATTTCAATTGAACGCTATCCATCGAAGCTTGTTTAGCATAGGCTTTCGAAGGGGAGGAGGGGTCCATTCCATTGGCTGAATCTCCCCCCTGCTTTTTTAAAGCAAACGCCTCTGGCCAGCCCCCATGTTGTTCGATGACCTTATCGATTTCGGACATGAGGCTTAAGGTTTCGTTTATGGCGACGACGATTTTTTGATAGTGATCAATATCGGCAGCTGAGAGCCTACGGCCCCTTCGATCCTTGATCCATTTTTCACAAACTTGATACCCACCAATGTGGAAGTTCCAGACGGTCTCTGGAACACTGCAAAAACCTTCCGACCCAAACTTGTCTATCCAGACGGTCCTGTCCGCATATGTCACCTTTTCAACCTCGCCGCTTGGCACCTTGCCCACCCATTTCGCGATGTGCTTTTCCAACCTGGGTGATTCCATTAGGTGCAGAGCGATGAGTTCTTCCCCATGTTTTGTCAATGCATGGAATAACTCCAGATTGTCTGTCAGAGGCAAACGGGGGAAATCACTTCTAAGGAATTCAAAGTAACGTGCCCGATAATTTGGTGAATGCATGACCGCGTAAACATAGTTGAAGAAGCGCATCGGAGTGAGTTCGTCGTCTCTACCTATACCTCGCTCGCCGAAGTTTATCTTCAGTCCGAGGGCTTGAGATAGCTTTATAAAAACCGTTCCCTTGAGATTTGGAGTCGTCCCAGATGCCAAACCCAATTTATCGCCCTCGCCAATTATGAATAGAGGAAATATCTGCGTATTTCTGTCGTGTGAGCAAGCCTTAATTTCGATTATATGGCGAGAGACAAATACGTGTTCAAACTGTGGACGTGTGACTTGGCGAGTAGCTACCAAAGCGATGTTATCTCCACCACGCATTTGGTCTGCCATCGGACGCGACATACTCCACACAACGCTTGAATGGAAGAAAATGAAACGCTCGTCAAAGGGACGGTGTAGTATGCGGCGGATAGGCTCGGTGTACGATTTGAGCTTTCGAAGCCCAGCCTGTGAATCTCGTAAGTCAAATCGTTTGCTCTCCGAAAAGCCAAACTCCCCATAAATAGTGGCTTCGCTGCCCCTTGCCTTGCTAAACAGATCAAGGCGTTCCGCAAGAAGGCGTCGATTCTCAGCAATTACAAGTCCATCACGAGCTGTAATTATGCCAGCGCTATTTTTGGGGAACAGTTCGCTTAGCCCTACACCGAGGTTCCACTCCTGCCCCAAATCCGCGTCGTGCGGTATAAACAGGTAAAAAGGCGCCGAAGGTTTTATATGGGAGAAGTTGGTCGAGGTCCTACTGCTTTTTTGCAATAATAAATATTTGATTGCCCTGGAGCCGTAGTAATCAGTGTGAAAGACAGCCGCATTGCCTCCTTTTTTCTTTAAGTGGCTCCCAAGAAATATAGCGACACCTTGAAGTATGTCGAATACATTTCCCTCGGGAGTACCATCCGGGGCAACTTCTCCTTTTGCGAGATGGCCGTGCAAGTCAAGAGCCCAAATGCTTTCGAAAGTCTCCAGTAAAGAGTTTCTCATCCCTCGTAGTGTTGGTGTGCTGATGTATCCGTTGTTAGTGATTAAACCGAGAATACCAACTGACGATATAACGATCTGATTTTCGCAAAAACGAAAAAATTTAACATAGTCGTCCTGGAGGTTTATTTCAAATTGAAGTGCACCGCGCTCCTTTATTCTTTCACCGTCTACGAAGCGATAGCGCTCCACAGTCTCACGCATCTCAGGTGTTAGGTTGGACGAGATTTTTGAATACGGCGGATTGCCGATGACTACGGTGAAACGTTTATTTCTTTTTACTGCGTTGACAGCCTGTGCTTCATGGGCGAGCGCGGGGAAGATACCGGCCAATGCTGGTTGAACATCGGACTGCGGTTCAAGGGAGTTGGTAAGATAGATGTGGGCACGCCCCTCGAATTTGACTTGGTAATCCGGCTGGCCAAGACGGGCGTTGATTTCTGAGAGTTTCAGGCCGAGTTTCATATGGGCAATGGTGTACGGAGCCATCATCAGCTCATAGCCATAAAGCCGGGGCAAAAGGGCCTGCGGGACATAGGCGTTCCAGTAGTCCGTGAATCTACGATTTTCGATGACCGGTTTACGCCCGGGAAGCGGCGGCATTGACGCATACCCCTTTTCATCCCATTTATCCTTGATGTAGCAGAAGATTATCTCAATAATTTTCACAAGGAAGGTCGCGGTGCCAGTTGCAGGGTCGAGCATGGTCACGAAGAATTCATCGGGTTTAACACCGTCCGGGATTTTCAAATCCTTATTACGCTTCACCATCTCGCCCCAGCTAACGGTTGAGGCGAGTCCGTCTTCGATGCCGAATTCGGTCTGTAGAAGTTCGTGGACGCTTCGAACAATGTAGGAGACGACCGGCAGGGGCGTAAAAAAGACACCGCGCTGGACTTTCTTTTTCGAGTCGTAGGCCTTTAGAAAATGTTCGTAGAAATGGATGACCGGATCTTCATTGCGGGTAAGATTACCGAAATCAGCCTTCACGGCTTCTGCGTTGGCAATGTTAAGAAGCTCGACAACTTCCTGGATACCCAGTTCATCGAAATCGAAGGCCTCCTTTCTCCCGGCCACATTCAAGAACATGCCAAGTAATCCGCGCAGGAATGGGTTGGTAGGTGGAACCATGTCCACGAGGTTCTGAACCGAAATCCCAGCCGGACGCGAAAAACGAGCCGCAAGTAGGCCATAGGAGATGGTCTGCGCGATGACGTCGGCAAAATCATCCTCCGTCAGGTCATGAATGAGCGCTGTTTGAAACGCAGCGCAAAGCTGCCGCATAGGGCCGCGTTTCGACTCACGGGAAAGAATGGTGTTGGCTCTCTTGCGGATGGCGATGGCAAGCCGGGCGAGTTCCTCAACCAGTTCCTGCGCGGTGGCGATAACCTCCTGGTGACGCAGTATAAAGGCAGAAGCCCATTGTTTGCGCCAGGACTCCACATCCGAGGGGTTTTCAGGCCAACGCAGTTTCTCAGTCAGGGTGTGGTGAGCGTCAGCGAGATGAAGGACCGTATCGCCACCGTCCCAACCGAGCACCTTGAGGATCGCCAAATCGCCGGGGCTTTCCGGGTTTTGCCAGAAGTGGGCGAAGGTTATCGCACGGTCGTGATCCTCCCCATACGCCGAGATAAAAAGCAGATCGTGGGGGCGCCAGGCTGGACGATCGCCTTTCCGTGCGGAAGGCCGCTTTTTGATAGCCAAATTTGCCAGGATGCGCCGGAGCATGACAACCGGCAGACGTTTCTTCTCAAAGTTAATCCAGAAGATGCCCCATGGTTGGTTGGATTCCAGGGGGCGAATTTGCTTGATTTCCTTGAAACGAACGCTGGACGCTGCATCGAAGCCGAGTTCTTCGGGATCGTAGTCGAAGGTCACATCCTCGATGTCATCTCGTCCGATGGGCCATTCCAATTCGTCCCGGAGGTAGGCGATAAGCTGGGGGAGGGTCTTGATGGAACGAAGGCGTTCAATATCGGGATATTGATTGTTCATAGTCAGCTTAACTCCATCCATGCTTTAAGAATTGGTTTCACGCCGATGGGCGCCTGGACTTGCTTGAGGTATGTGTTCTTAATGTGCTTGTCTATTTTTGCCCGGATTTCAGATAAGGTCTTGTCCTCAACTGAACGGTGGCGGGGTGTATTCGGCTGGCTGCGGATCATGTCTATAATCTCGCTGGGCTCCTCAATGATCTTCTCCGTAGCCAGATCATAAAGATACCATTTCGTAAAGCCCGTCACCTCTGTCCATTTTTCTGCATCTTTGACGCTTTCATCCTTTTCTTGGGCGCTCGGCGCGGGGAGCGCATAGCAGAAGGATACGGCACGGGTGTCCGGCTTTGGGTGCTGTTTCCCGCTAAAGACACGCAAGGGCAAATTAGATAGGCGCTCCTCAAGGCCAGGGTTTTCCTGGAGCAACTTCATGAACTCCAGCTGCATCCCCTCGGTGGCACTCGTTGTCCCTTCGTATTGATGATTGAAATCTTTTAGGGCCTCGAAGTCATCCTCGGGACGCAGAAGTTTTCGCCCTTCAATGCCAAAGACCTTCGAGATACGTAAGGTCTTGTGCGACACCTTGGAATAGAGGCGGAGTAGGTCGTCTAATTCCTCGGGAGGCAGGAAATTCCAAAAGATTACCTTGCCACGGGTCTCCTTCAGTTCGGGGTGGTCGGCGATCATCTGGGCTTCGACTTCCAGATTAAGGCGGCGATCCACACGGCCGATCCGCTGCATAAGCCGAACCGGGTTCCAGTGAATGTCGTAATTGATCAGCCGAGTGGCATCCTGAAGGTTCAAACCTTCTGAAAGAACGTCGGTAGAGATGAGAACGCGAGTCTCCTGATCAATTCCTGAGAATAACTCTCCCTGCGGAGGGGAGTTATAATATGGCGCGAATCGGCGGATGATCTCTGAGCGGTCGCGCTGCGTGGCGCTGTCAACCTGGTCCACGTCCTTGATATCCGCAGCTTCCAACTGCTTTTTTAGATAGCGGGCGGTTGCCATGAATTCGGAGAAAATCAAGACTTTCTTACCCTTGAGGTCGGTATCCGATTTCAACAGCCTGATTAGGGCCTTCAGTTTATCATCATTTGCTGGCTTGAACCTTTTAAGCTCGGTAAGAAATTGAATAATTTCATCAAGGTCAAGGTAGGTTTCGTTGAGGATTTCATCCACTTTGTAATCGTCGCGCGAAAGCGGCTCAATTTCATCCAGCATTTCCTGGTCAATGAGATCCTCGTCTGCCTCCTCCTCAGACATCTCATGGTGATCCGCATGGACCTGGGCGAGCAGTTCTTCGTTCTGTCTCATCCAGCGGTCGAGCCGTTTTTTCTCTGTCGGGGTTGTGCTATGCTTCGTCACCCAGGCCAACAGCTTTAAAAGGAGCGTGTCGCAGGAGAATTCAAAGGCCCGGGCGGAACTTTCAAACCGCTTTAAGAATAGAATCCGAATGAGGCTTACAACAGCCTTCTGACGATTCTCCAACCATGCCCGCTGCTGTTTCTCCATGTCTGGACCGATGTAGTAGGCCAAGGGGTAGTAAACCGCGAGGGAAAACAGCGGCTTCTCCTTTTCAAAGGCTTTTTCCACCATGTCCAGCAAGCGTCCGTAAGTGGTTCGCAGCTTGTAGTGTGCCACGCGCGGCACCTCACGTTCAGGGAATATGGCTTTGGAACCGCCGTGCTGCTCCTGGCTTTTCTTCACGTAAGCGCGGCTCCGCTGAACCACAAGGGCACGAAAAAGGTCATCACTCCAGAGGATACGTTCGGCCTCCGCTTCATTGGTTTCAATATCAACTTCCCCTTCTGTCTGGGAGTTCCTATCGACTATCTTTTCGAGGGCCTTCTCCAGCTTACGGAAGTGGCCAGGGAGGGAATGAATCCCAAGCGGAGCCCCTTTGAAGTGGTCTGGCTTCTCACGCCGGGAGAAAAGTTCGATAACATGCTGGAGATCGGTTAGGCGGTTGTTAATGGGGGTCGCGGTCAAAAAGTACATTGTCTTGCCTTCCGCGATGTCATACAGGCGCCAGTAACGTGACTTGATTTCCTCTGGGTGCCCTCTCAAGCCGGGGTTTCGGAAGTGATGGGCCTCATCGATCACAATCACATCCGCCATTTCCTTCACCCGATCCAGCCGATACCAGTAATCGCCCCCCCGAAGCAGATCGGTGTGGTTAAATATCACAAGATTGCTGAAATCGCCCCCCAAATAACGGAGGTAGCGTCGTATGTCACGCTCCCAAACGTCAGACCGGGCCGCTTTTGGTACGAGAAGAACAACTCGTTTCCGTTCATGAACGACCAGGCGTTCAATCAGCATCAGCCCGACATAGGTCTTCCCAAGCCCCACACCGTCGCAAAGAAAGGCACCTCCATACTGGGCCGCGATTTTCAGAAGTGCGCGATAGCCCTCCTTCTGGTACTCGTCGAGAATTGGGTACATCCGGGACTGAGTTTGTTCCCATTCCCCGACAGTCATCTCGTGGCCACGGAAGAACTCCTGCAGGGCCTTGGCATAAACCAAGAAGGGAGGATATTCCTGGATATGACGTTCAATTGTCTTGAGAACCTCTGCCGTAACATCCTCGGCTTCCTGCCAATGCTGTTCGTACCATTCTTGAAGTACGGAAACTGATTGGCCGGTGATTTGGACATTTAGTTCTATATTTTCTGTCAACCCCGGCGAGGTAAAATTGGATGACCCGACTAAAGCAGATGAGCCAACAACCTCAAGCCGCGCATGAGTAATGTAGGCTTTGGCGTGAAATTTTTCTTTTCGGAATACCCGGCAAGTAATTTTGCCAGAACGAATGGCTACGACAATAGCCGGGACACCAACGAGAAAATCATTTTTTTGCTTTTCAGACTCAATGCTTTCATCAAGGCGCCGTTTGGTTTTTTCGAAGGCTTCAATAAACGCACTTCTGGTGCGTTGGGATACCTCATTCCCCATCAAAATGCGGATTTGATCTACTTTTTGCCATTCATCATTTAAACCGAGCAAGGCCCCAATTTCAAAAAAGCCTGTGGCAATATCAAAGCTTTTCGAAATCTGGCACCAATCATGGAGATAGCGCAAGACCTTCCATTCCTGGTCACTATTATCGACAATAAATAATTCGCTCCCAGTCGTGCTTATTCGTTTTGGCATAGGGAATCACCTTCTTTAATAGGATTGGTGATTAGGTTTATGTTATTTCCTGAGAAATCACTTTTCTTTGTTTTAAAAATCCGGGGTCAAATTTTTATCCTTGACAATCTGCCCTTCATCCATGAGTTTTGACTCCTAAGTCAAATCGCCCTAATCTCCTTCATAATATTTTCCCCCGCCAAGGCGCAAAGGACGCAAAGACGGTTCCACCGAAGATCCCATTATTATCTTATTAATCGAATACAGTAGGGTCAAAAGAATCTTAAGAGAGGCAAATAGCAGTCTAAAAATATCGCTTGGCGTTCTTTGCGTTTTGGTGTGACATTTGATCTGGAGGGCTGAATGATCATCGCGCATTCTTATTCCCCGCTTCTTGGAAGGCCTGGGTTTAAAATCCAGGGAAAAGGTTGTAGGGGAAATCCAGAAGTTACCGCATCATAGCAGAAAATTCCGAGCAGGTCAAAATAACGATCAAATACCGTAAGGCGTAAGGGGCAAGTCGCGAAAGCGCAAGCGGAAACGGAAAAGGGCAGGGGCATGGGGCGTGGGGGATAAGGAAAATACGGAACAACCGTGCGTGAGGGGAACAGCCCCCCTTTTTTTAGGAGGTTTTTCTGCAAAGTTTCAAAAGCTCAAAATATTTCTCACGGGACATACGAGCTGTCTTCATATTGCTTTGAATGATTTCCACATCCACTTCTTTGTACGTAGGAATTACGACCGGCCGGTGGAACCTTATTTTTGCATAGGATCGATGGCTTCCTGCTTGCCTTTCAAAAACAAACCCATCCTTTTGAAAAATACATTCCAATATTTTCCAGTGAACCGGAGTTATACGTGGCATTCAGGTTGACCAACCTCATTTATGTAAAATGGGATCGGGACATCGATGAAATTTTGGCTTTTCATTGGAGATAATTTAACGGCAGGCATTTCGTATCGTGGCCTGAAACCACATTTTTTCAGAACTTCGTCCAGGGTTCCTCTTTCAAAACAGGAGATGAGAAAAAGAGAAATAGCTTCAGCCAAATTCTTTTTGGCCTTTTCTTCAGTTTCTCCCTGGGAATGGATATCAAGAACAGGGCAAGAAGCAAGAAGCCATTTTTTTCTTTTCTGAATTTTGAACGGCAATTTTACTTTAAAATCAATCAATTGCATATTTTTATCCTCCTCATCTTATGGAGGTTAATTCTTATCCCGAGTAGCTTAGAATACTCCTCCCAAAAAAAATGTCAATCGCTTTTGTGCTTTTTCTGAGTCTCATAATTGATGATCTCGTAAAAAGTTAAAATTGGGATGGCAAAGTAAAAAGCTCCATATGCAAGGCGCGCAAAAGCTGAGGAGAGAGGCGTACTACAAGGTACGCCGCAACGACGAAGGTGAAGCGCAACGCCGCAGATGGACTTTTTACGAAGCCATCATAATTCATTAACGACGAAAACAGTATACCACTAAAATCGGAAAAAAGGATATCAATGCCACGAAATACCGTAAGAGCGCGAGGGGAAGCGGAAAAGGGCAAGGGGCAGGGAGCAGGGGGCAAGAACTGAAAGAACGCATAAGCGCATGGCGTTAAGCGCATAGCGAATGATCCAAGGGGGTATTTTCGTCAATTGGGGCTATTTCGACGCACAGATTCTTCCTGGTGCAGTAACCCTCCACCCCGTATTTCAAAACAAAGCCTCGACGAAATCCCTGGCGTTAAAATCGCGCAGGTCATCTACTTTTTCCCCGATGCCGATGTAGCGCAGAGGAATTTTCAGCTCATCGGAGATGGCAATCAGAATCCCCCCTTTGGCGGTACCATCCAATTTGGTCAGAGCGATCCCGGTTACTCCCACGGCTTGGTTAAACATCTTGGCCTGGCTAATGGAGTTTTGTCCGGTCGTCGCATCCAGGACTAAGAGAATCTCGTGAGGAGCACCGGGTATCTCTCGTTCCACAATCCGTTTGACCTTTTTCAATTCCTCCATCAGGTTGACTTTGGTATGCAACCGGCCGGCCGTATCCACGATGACGACGTCCATTCCCCGTGATTTTGCGGCTTTCAAGCCATCGAAAACGACCGCTGAGGGGTCGGAACCACTCTTTTGTTTGATCACCTCGCAGCCCGCTCGTTGCCCCCAGATTTCCAGCTGCTCAATGGCCGCAGCCCGGAAAGTATCCGCGGCTACCAGGAGAACCGATTTCCCCTGAGCTTTGAATTTCTGGGCCATCTTCCCGATGGTCGTCGTCTTGCCCGTACCGTTGACGCCAATGACCATGATGACAAAAGGGCGGGCGGCCGAGAGCTTAAGGGAATTCTCCTGCTGGCTGAGGATGTGCAGCATTTGTTCCTGGAGGTTTTTTTTCAATAAATCCGCATCCTCGAGTTCCTTCCGCCGAACCTTTACCGCGACATTGTGCAACAATTCCTGGGTGGTTTTTACCCCGATGTCGCTGGTAATCAAAATTTCTTCCAGCTCCGCCAGAAGATCATCATCGATTTTTTTCTTGCCGGCAATCAGTTGATCGATCTTGCTGACCAGACCTTGGTGCGTCTTAAAAAGACCCTGTTTCAGCCGCTGGAAAAATCCCTTCTTCTCTTCAGCCATCTTAACTCCGTGAGGCGTAAAGCGTGAGACGCAAGGAGTAATAGTCATAGGTCATTAAGTCTTTGGTTATTGACCATTGATCATTGACCTCTGCCTATCGCCTATAACCTATTGCCCCGAACCTTGAGCCCGTTGCCTTTTTTTTAATTCAATTTTACCGAGACCAGCTTGGAGATGCCCAGTTCTTCCATGGTGACACCGTAAAGCGTGTCAGCCAGTTCCATGGTGCGTTTGTTGTGGGTAACGAGGATAAACTGATATTTGGGGGCCATATCTTTGATCATCTTGTTGAACCGCCCGATATTGGCGTCGTCCAGGGGAGCATCCACTTCGTCCATAAGACAGAAGGGGCTGGGGTTAATCAAGTAAAGAGAAAAGATTAAAGCCAGGGCGGTCAGGGCTTTCTCCCCGCCGGAAAGAAGGCTGATGTTCTGCAACCTCTTTCCCGGTGGCTGGGCAATGATGTCCACACCGGTTTCCAGAAGGTTGGATTCATCCGTAAGCACGAGCTCCGCCCGCCCGCCGTTAAAGAGAACCATGAAGGTCTCCTTGAACTTCTGGTTTACCGCTTCGAACGTTTCCGCAAAGCGCTTACGGGAAGTGCGGTTGATCTTCTTAATCGCCTGGTCCAGGGCCTCTAAAGATTGCACTAAATCTGCTTCCTGTTCGGTCAGAAACTCCAAACGGGTTTTGGCCTCCTCATATTCCTGAATGGCCAACAGATTCACTTCACCCATGGACTCGATCAAAGATTTCAGTTCCCCGAGGCGAGCTTCCACCTCCGGAGAAAAGTAATCTCGCTCATCTTCCCGGACCAGGAGGGCTTCGGGACTCAGGCGATGCTTCTCCTCCACATTGGAGAGGAGGTGTTTGATGTTAAGGTCGAGTTCCATGAGTTTCATGGCAAGGGTGTTTTTCTTTCCCAGCAGGTCCTGGAAGGTTCCCCGGCGTTCTTTCCAACGGCTCTCTTCTTTTTCGAGCTTCTCCCGCTCCGCGCGTAAAGCCTCCTTCCCGCCTTCCAGATGAGATTGGAGTTCTTGATGCACCGCCAGAAGGCGGTGGAGGTCAATCTCGGCCAGACGTCGTTGTTCTTCGGCGGCGCGGATGAGCTGAATGCTTTCCTGAACTTCCTGGCGGCGTTGCTCAAGAAGGGCGGCCGTCTCCTGAGAAAGTTTTCGGGCTCGCTCCAGGTTTTGGTCCAGGTTCTGTTTCTTCTCCTGAAAAGCGCCCAGGCGTACTTTCGCTTCCGTGACTTCGGCCATGAGCCCTTCGATTTCAGCCTTCAGGTTTTGTAAATCTTGCTCTCGGCAGCGAAGGTTTTCCTCTTTTTCGCTTTTTAGAAGTTCAGAGGTCTGTAGCGCCGCTTCGGTTTTCCGGGCCTCCTGCTGGCATTCGACCAGCTCTTCGGCCAGCTGGCTTTCCTCCATCAGCAGGGTTTCGATCTTTTGTCTCCAGTGTTTCCATTCGGCTTGATACTGGTCTATTTCCTTCGTTGCGCTAACAATCTGTAAATCCTGGCCGTGGAGGGTTTGGGTCAGCCCGGCGATCGCATCTTCCAGTTCCTTGATGCTCTTGGCCAGTTGCTCTTGGGTGCTTTCCAACTCCATGACTTGCTGCCGCAGTTGTTCGGTGCTTTGAGTCAGGTCGCGAATTTCCCGTTTACGGTGGAAGGTGCCTGAGCCGATTTGCTCCTTGCTCCCTCCCGTGACGATGCCGGAAGGATGCAGAACTTCCCCATCGAGGGTAACCAGGGTTTTCCAGATGGAGTTACGGTTCCAAAGGTCAAGGGCCTGGCGCAGGTCAGTGACCACCCAGACATCTCCGAAAAGATAGGTCGCCAGATGAACAAACTCTTCCTTCACCTTAACCAGATTTAAAAGCGGGATCACTCCTTCATTGGTGGAGGCCGGTGAAGAAAGGACTGGGCTTGGTTTCAACTGCATGGGAATAAAGGTGGAGCGCCCCGCTCCCTGAGCTTTCAGGTAGGCAATGGCCTTCAGACTTTCTTGATGATCCTGGACGATGAAGTGTTGTAACCGCTCCCCCAAGACCGACTCAACCACGCATTCGTATTTTGGTTCCGTCTCGACGATGTCTTCAACCAGTCCGTAAATCCCGTTCTGGACCGATTCCTGCGCCTGCCGGTTCCGCAGGATGGCTCGCACCCCCTCCTGATACCCTTCAAAGTTTTTCTGTAACTCCAGAAGGGAGTTCAGGCGTGAGCTCTGCCGGTTCAGGCGTTCCCTGCTCTGGGCCAGTGATTCTTGCAGCGCCGCAAGGGAAGATTGCAGTTCTTTGATCCGCAGCATTTTCCGTTGCCGTTCCTCCTCAATCTGATGGCGGGCCTTCCGGCAATCGTCTAACTGCAGAGATATGTTGCTAAGGAGGGCGCGGGTCTCTTCAATCTTCAACTCCGCTTCTTCTCTCTCCCGACCGATCTTACCTTTACGCTGGGAGAGTTCTTGCGAACGGCGGGCCAGGTCAATGAGCAGATTCCTCAAATGGGCCAATTGGGTAAGGAGGTCCACCAGACTGTTTTTCCCTTGGGAGAGGGCCTGTTCCGCCTGGGCATGCCGGGTTTTTTTCTCCAGGAGAATTTGTTCTTTTCCGGCGAGAAAATCAGCGCCATGGGCGATCTTTTCCTGCTGTTCCTTTAGGTTTTCTTCGTAGGCCTGAATTTCTTTATCAGCCTCCTCCTGTTGCTGAAGGAGTTTGCCGATTTCCTCTTCCGCGCGGGAAACCTGTTTCTGAAGATTTTCGCGCTCGCGGGCGGACAGCTCAATTTGAGTTTCTCGGTCTTTAATCGCCCCTTCGTTTTCGGACAGCCGCCCTTGCTGGACAGCCAGGTCCCGCTCCCCATCCAGTAAATTAACCTTGATTCGTTCGAGGGAAGCTTCCACTTCTTTGATTTCCGCCGTAGCTTGAACCTCAAGATCCTGGATTTCCTGCAGGGAAGTTTGCCCTTCCCGGCGTTGAGCTTCCAAGTTGTGCCAGGTTTGAGCTGCCTGGCCCAGTTCCAGGGCGCGGGTCTCCTCGCGGTATCCCTTATAGCGCTCGGCTTTTTTGGCCTGGCGGTTTAAGGAATTGATCTGCCGTTTAATCTCCCCGATGATATCGTTAAGGCGCAAGAGGTTCTGCTGGGTTGCCTCCATTTTGCGCTGGGCAGCGGCTTTGCGATCTTTGTATTTGGTGACTCCGGCCGCTTCTTCTATGAGGATTCGTCTTTCTTCGGGCTTTGCGCTCAAAATGAAATCCATTTTCCCCTGCTCGACGATGGAGTAGGCCCTATGCCCGATTCCCGTACCTAAAAAAAGGTCGGTAATATCTTTGAGGCGGCAGGGTACTTTATTGATAAAGTATTCGCTCTCCCCCGAGCGGAAAAGCCTGCGGCTGATAGATATTTCAGTGAAATCCAGGTAATCCGCAATCGGGTGGCCATTTTCATTGGCAAAGGTCAGAGTTACTTCGGCCATCCCCAGTGGTTTTTTGTTTTCACTCCCGTTAAATATTACATCTTCCATTGCTTTCCCCCGGAGTTGTTTGGGGCTTTGTTCTCCGAGGGCCCAACGGATGGCGTCCACGACGTTAGACTTTCCACAGCCGTTTGGGCCTACAATGGCCGTTACACCGGCCGGAAAGCCGATCTCGACCTTTTCCGAGAAGGACTTGAACCCGCAAACCTCAATTTTTTTAATCTTCATGGCCACCCCTTAGGTTGATTTTCACCAGTTTTCCGGCAACCTGCTCGTAAATTAATGGTCATGCCTTCAAATTCATAAATGATAATTAAAACGAATAGTTTATCAATAAATAATTTCCTTTGGGCCGGGTATTTTGAATTTTTCGCTATTTTACCAAGGTAGAAAATTTTTGTAAAGCCAAAAATACAACTAAATGTATATTTATATTTATGAGCCACAACATATTGTGGGATGAGGGAGAAAAAGTGGTTTATTACTGGAAAATAATGGAGGAAAAATGGGTAGAATTAGGATTAATTGGTGGTGATTTTGGAAAAGTCGCCAATTTTGAAAAAAAGCTGAGCAATTTTAATTAATAAGGACAATCGATTGGTTCTTATCTTTTCATCTTCGGCCATGACTAAAACTCCATTAAAGAATTCATCTACGGGCTGGCGCAGCAAAGAGAGTTCTTTCAAGGCCGAGCTATAATCTTTCTGGGAGATCTTTTCCCCGGCTTTTTTCCCTATTTTTCCGTAGGCTTCAAAGAGCTCCTGTTCGCAAGTATTTTCGAATCGCCGGGTGTCCACTTCACCGGGAACATGGGATTTGGAAATATTGACCACTCTTTTAAAGGCGACGGCCAGGGGTTCGAAGTCGGGAACCTGCTTCAGATCATGGAGAGCCTTAGCCCTTTCCCATAAATCAACCGGGTCATCAAAGCCAACGGCCAACGCCGCTTCCACCGCATCCGGGGAAAGCCCTTGGGAATTGAGCAGATTCTGCATCCGACCTCTGAAAAACTCGAGAACATCCGACTTGATTTCCTGCGGTGGCCGTTCAATTTTTTCTCCCAAGAGGGCAAGGCTGTGTTCGAGGAGGGTGGAAAGTAATAGATCGTACCGTTTCTCCAGGACGATGTGAATGATGCCCAGGGTCTGGCGGCGCAGGGCGTAAGGGTCGGCTGTCCCTGTAGGAATCAGTCCCACCCCGAAACAACCAACGATGGTATCCAATTTATCCGCGATGCTGAGGACCGCTCCCGGGTGAGAAGAAGGAAGGGTGCCTCCTGCTATTTTGGGTAGATAATGCTCAAAAATAGCCAGAGCTACCTCTTCCTTTTCCCCGGATAACCGGGCGTATACCTGTCCCATCACCCCCTGAAGGTTGGGAAACTCACCCACCATACCCGTGATCAAGTCCCCCTTGCAAAGAAGGGAGGCCCGTTGGACGATCTCGCGTTGTTCAGGAGCAATGCTGCCAATGAGGAAGTCGGCGAGTTGGGATAGGCGCATTACCTTCTCGTAAGAGGTACCCATCTTGGAGTGATAGACGACTTTCTTCAGTCCTTCCAAGCGCTGAATCAAGGGGATCTTTTGATCTTCGATGAAGAAAAATTTAGCGTCGGATAAACGGGCGTGCAGCACCCGCTCATTGCCCCGGGCTACCACGTTGGGATCTCTTGGTTTCGTGTTGGAGACGGCCACAAAAAAAGGCAAGAGACTACCTTCCGCATCAACCATGGAAAAGTAGCGTTGGTGTTCCCGCATGGCGCTAATGAGAACTTCCCGGGGGAGGGAAAGAAATTCTTTGGAAAAGCTCCCCCTTATGGGCACGGGATACTCCACCAGGAAGGCCACCAGCTCCAAAAGGTCATCATCGGGCCAAAGGTGTCCGGAGACTTCGCTGGCCGCCCTGTTTACTTCCGTTAGGATGAATTCTTTGCGTTCTTCTGGATTAACGATCACGAAGGAGTTTTTTAACCGGCGCAAATAATCAGCAAGATCTTTGACCTGAAAAGAGCCAGGGGCCATGAAACGATGGCCGCGGGAGAGATTGCCAGACGATATATTCCCTACTTGCCAAGGCACAACTTTGCCGTCGAAGAGGCAGAGGATCCAGTGGATGGGGCGGGCGAAGGAATTTTCCAAATCCATCCAGCGCATGGATTTCGGGAAAGAAATAGAGGAAATCAATCGGGGAAGAACGGTCGGGAGCAGGCGAATCGTTTCTTCCCCTTGCTCTTCCTTGCGGGCGCAGATATATTCTCCCTTCTCCGTTTTGACAATTTGCAATTCCTCCACCGTAATTCCCTGGCCCTTGGCAAACCCCAAAGCCGCCTTCGTCGGTTGTCCTTTCCCATCAAAGGCGATGCGCTTGGCCGGCCCGACCACTTCGATGAACCGCCTTTCTTGGACGGGGGTCACTCCGGTGGCCATAAGAACCAGCCGTCTCGGCGTTCCCATGGCTTTGATTTCCTTAAAAGCAATACGGTAGCTCTGGAATTCTTTTTCCAGGAGAGCCTTCATTTCTTCCAAAGCTCGGGGGATAAATCCCGACGGAATTTCTTCGGTTCCGATTTCTAACAATAATTCAGCCATTTTTAATCCATTGAATTAGGACACGGATTTTCACTGATGAACACAGATAATTCTTTAACATGAGGATTCCTGTTAATCTGCCTTTATCTGCGTTAATCTGTGTCCCCAATTGCCTTTTTCTTTATATCTCTGCGATCTCCGTGCCCTCTGTGGTGAATCGCCCTTTTGATTTAATACAATGATTCCTGTTAATCTGCGTTTTTCTGTGCCCATCCGTGTCCAAATTATTCTTCATCAGGCCGTATTCTTTTTCAATAACGGAAAACCCATGGATTGGCGTTGTTGGTAGTAAGCCTCTGCGGATAGGCGGGCTAAATTGCGCACCCGAGCAATATACTGGGTGCGTTCCGTTACGCTAATCGCTCCCCGGGCCTCCAGCAGGTTGAAGGCGTGGGAGCATTTCAGGCAATAATCATAAGCCGGCAACACAAGCCCTTTCTGGTTCAAGCGGATCGACTCCTTCTCATACATGTCGAACAGTTGGAACAGCATGGGAATGTCGGCTTCTTCGAAGTTGTAGCAAGAAAACTCCACTTCACTGCGGTGATGTACATCTCCGTATTTGATTCCTTTGGTCCATTCCAAATCGAAGACGTTATCGATCTCCTGGAGAAACATGGCGATTCTTTCGATGCCGTAAGTGATTTCTACCGAGATAGGCTTGAGGTCAATGCCGCCGGCTTGCTGAAAGTAAGTGAACTGCGTGATCTCCATTCCATCGAGCCAAACTTCCCATCCCAAACCCCAAGCGCCTAACGTAGGAGATTCCCAGTCGTCTTCGACGAAACGGATGTCATGTTCCAGAGGTTCCACCCCGAACGCCTTGAGGCTTTCCAGGTAGATGTCCTGGATTTCTAAAGGGGAAGGTTTCAAAATGACCTGAAATTGGTAATAATGCTGGAGGCGGTTGGGATTTTCTCCATATCTTCCATCGGTGGGTCTGCGGGAGGGTTCTACATAAGCAACTTTCCAGGGCTCTGGCCCCAGAACCCTCAGGAAAGTTGCCGGGTTAAAAGTCCCAGCCCCTACTTCTGTATCATACGGTTGCTGCAGGAGGCACCCGCGATCGGCCCAGAATTTTTGCAGGGCCATGATCAAGTCCTGGAAGGTCATACTCAAAATCCCGTTACGCCCATTTTAAAAATTTCGAAGCCAATTCAAAGGAGAATTTTTTAACATTTTCCAAGGGGAAAAGTCAAGGTCAAAAAGGCTGGTCGATAGGGCGGATGCAAATTGACCGTCACCCCGTGCGAATCGGCTGCAGGCTGAGGGTATCGGCAAAATGACAGGACACAAAGTGTTCATTTCCCAAGTCACGGTAGAGAGGTGATTCGACCCGGCAGATCTTTTCAGCATACCGACAGCGGGCGTGGAAATAGCAGCCGGAAGGAGGATTCATGGGGCTCGGCACATCCCCCTCGAGGATAATCTGTTGGGCTTTGTAATCGGGGTCCGGGACCGGAACCGCCGACATTAAGGCCTCGGTGTAGGGGTGCTTGGGATTCAAGAAGAGAGCTTCGGTTGCGGCAACCTCAACGATCTTTCCCAAATACATCACGGCCACCCGGTCGCTGATGTATTTTATAACCGAGAGATCGTGGGCGATAAACAGATACGTCAAACCGAACTGTTCCTGGAGGTCCTGCAGGAGGTTTACCACCTGGGCCTGGATGGAGACGTCAAGGGCAGAGATCGGCTCATCGGCCACGATCAACTCCGGCTCGAGCGCGAGCGCTCGGGCGATTCCGATGCGTTGGCGCTGCCCGCCGGAAAATTGGTGCGGATACCGCTTCATTTGCTCCGGGTTCAACCCGACCGCCGCCAGCAATTTTTGAATCCTATCCTCCTTTTCACTCCCCTTGGCGATTCCGTGCACCTGCAACGGCTCACCGACAATCTCCGCCACCGTCATCCGGGGGTCGAGGGAGGAATACGGGTCCTGAAAAATAATCTGCAGATCGCGACGAAGGAACTTGAGCAGGTTCGGCGGGGCGGCAGCAATATCAACTTCTTTACAGGATTCGCCGGAGCCGGAGAGCTTTTTACTGCGGAAAAGAACCTCGCCGCCGGTAGGTTCGATCAGGCGCAGGACGGCGCGGCCGGCGGTAGTCTTTCCGCATCCGCTCTCCCCGACAAGGCCAAGGGTTTCCCCCTCCTTTATGTATAAATCAATATCATCGACCGCCTTGACATATCCGGCTGTACGCATAAAAATGCCTTTGCGTACCGGGAAATATTTCTTTAGGTGCCTTACCTCCAGCAAGATGTGTTCAGCCGCCATCATTTATCCTTCATTTTTTTCGGCATAGAGCCAGCAGGCTGCGTAGTGACTCGGAGAAACTTCGGTCAGCCGGGGAATTCGTCTTTTACAAATCGCCATTGTCTGTGGACAGCGAGGTTCGAATCCGCAGCCTTCTTCCACATCCAAAAGGCCCGGTACAACCCCTTTGATGGGCACCAGGCGTCTTTCTTTTGTTGCCGCGAGCGATGGGATTGAATTCATCAATCCCCTGGTGTAAGGATGGTTGGGGTTATGAAAAATGTCCCTTACAGGAGCACTCTCAACAATTCTGCCTAAATACATTACAACGACATCATCGGCCATATGGGCGATTACCCCAAGGTTGTGGGTAATAAAAATGATGGCGGTTTTAAAATCCCGGCGCAGATCGTTCATTATTTTTAATACCTGGGCCTGGATGGTAACATCAAGCGCGGTTGTCGGCTCATCGGCGATCAGCAGCGAAGGATTGCACGAAAGCGCCATGGCGATCATGGCCCGCTGGCGCATGCCACCCGAAAGCTGGTGAGGATATTCCCGAATCCGCTGCTCGGCAGAAGGGATGCCGACCGCCTTGAGAAGTTCGATGGCCTTGTTTTTTGCCCCTCTCCTTCCCAAACGCTGATGGAGGATAATGGTTTCCATGATCTGGTTGCCGATCGTAAAAACGGGGTTCAAAGAGGTCATGGGCTCTTGGAAAATCATGGCCACTTCGTTCCCTCGAATGGAGCGCATTTCAGGACCCTTGGGATCAAGCTTGGCCAGATCAACGACTTTTTCATCAATATGGAAAAGAATCTCTCCCGCATCAACCTTCCCGGGCGGACGGATCAGTCCCATAATCGTCAGCGCCGTCACGGACTTTCCGCATCCGCTCTCGCCCACCACCCCCAGTGTTTTTTCCCGTTCAATGGTGAAATCAACGCCGTTTATCGCGTGCAACACACCGGCATCCGTATAAAAGTTGGTCTTAAGTCCTTTTACTTCGATCAACCGCGCCACGGTTGGTCCTCCGCGCTTTCCCCCGCAATAAAAACGCCAATGATTATCTGCCGAATTCGCTTGCGCTTAACGCCGCAAGCAACGCCGGCGTCCTTCGATTCATAAGTTGTTACAATTTAGCTTTTTGAAAAGAACCGCTAAATTTCATTGAAAGCATGGTATCGATTCCTTCTCGATCATCCCTTACCCCCAGATTACGTAAGACGTCCCCGGAGCTTTGGATCTAATACATCCCGTATGCCGTCCCCCAGCATGTTGAATCCGATGACGGCAAAGAATATCCCTGCACCGGGGATCAGCGAGAGCCAGGGGGCGTGCATGAAATAAAGCATTCCCTCCCGGATCATGTTGCCCCAGCTTGGTGTCGGCGGTTGCGTTCCCAGCCCGAGAAAACTAAGACTCGCCTCCAGCCTTATGGCGGTGGCAATCCAAAGGGTCGACATCACGATAATGTCACCGGCAATGTTCGGGAAAATATGCTTCCTGATGATTCCGAAACTGGGCTGCCCCGTCGCGCGGCTGGCTTCGATGAAAACCTGCTCGGAGACGGAAAGGGTGGAAGCCCGGGCCAGCCGGATGAAGCGGGGGGTAAACGCAAGCCCGATGGCAAGGATAACGTTTTGGGTCCCCGGACCGAAGGCGACCACAACGATAATGGCCAGCACCATGGTCGGAAAGGACATAAAAACATCCGTCAGCCAAACAATCCCAATGCCCACCCAGCCTTTGTTATACCCGGCGATCAGGCCCAGTATCGTGCCCAGCATGGCCCCCAGAAAAGTGGCGGCAAAGCCAACGGACAATGAAATCCTTGATCCGTATATCGTCCGGGAAAAAATATCTCTTCCATATCCATCTGTTCCGCCGAAATATTCCCAGCTTGGCTTGGCAAAGCGCTTGATGATATTCTGTTTCATCGGATCATGGGTCGAAATATAGGGCGAGAATATGGCTAACAAGAGCGCGACAATCACCAATATAAAACCGAAAAAAGAAACCTTATTTTTTAAAAATCTTTTTAGCTCCACGTTGTGAAGAACCTTCCTTGGCAACTTTGACGGTTATTCATGATGATCTTCACCAGAACTATGGTTTCGTAAAAAGCTCCAGATGCAAGGCGCGCAAAATCTGTAGGGGCACGAAGCATCGTGCCCCTACTAAACCGCTGCAACGACGAAGGTGAAGCGCAACGCCGCAGATGGACTTTTTACGAAACCATTAATCATATTTGATTCGAGGATCGATAAAGGCGTAAGACAAATCCGTAATAAGATTCACCAGCATGATAAAAACCGTAAGCACCACCAGGCCCGATTGGATCACGGGGTAATTCCGTTCCTGGATGGCCCCGATCAAAAACTTGCCCAGGCCGGGCCGATTAAAAACCATCTCGACCTCTATAGACCCCCCGATGGTTACCGCCATATAGACCGAGATCATCGTAACCACCGGAATTAAAGAGTTTCTCAAGGCGTGCTTGTAAATAACCACCCATTCCTTAAGCCCTTTGCTCCTGGCGGTGGTGATATAATCTTCATGTAAAACATTCAGCATGGAGGATCGGGTCAAGCGCATGACAAAAGCCGATTTTATCAGTCCCAGGCTGAGTGCAGGCAAAAACAGATGGCGGGCGCGCTCCACCCAATTGCTCAGCTCACCGCCGCCGATCATGGGAAACCACCCCAGCACGAGGGAAAAGATGAAAAGAAGAATAATGGACAAATAAAACGCCGGAAAGGAAAAACCAAAAATCCCCAAAAATCTTCCGACAAAATCCAGGGGAGTGTTCCATTTCAGGGCCGCAAGGATTCCGGCCGGCACCCCGATTAAAATCCCGATCACCGTCGCCCATATGGCCAGGTCGACAGTATACGGAATCGCTCGTCTAAACAACTCGGATACGGGTTGACCGGTGCGCAGGTCTCGCCCTAAGTCCCCTCGGGTCAGATCCCATAAAAATGAGGTATACTGCTTCCAGAGCGGCTGGTTGAGACCCAGTCTCTCCCGGAGCACCTCAAGGGCTTCGGGGGTTGCCCGGTCTCCAAGAATTGCCATCGCCGGATCCCCCCCGAGCCCCCGGACGGCAAAAAAAACAACGGTGATGACGACCAGGATCGTGGGTATTGCCAGCAGAAGCCTGCGAATGATGAACGTCGTCATAATAAAAAAGGCAGCTGGCGGGAGTCACTTTCCGCGCCTTCCTCCAGCTGCCCGGCTCCTTCCTGTTTATCAGTGTTTCAGAATTCGCGCCTTTTCCAGCGGATACCCGAAAATCATCGAACCTTTAATCTCAACGCCGGGGTCAAACCAGTTGTGCCGGACCAGCACTTTGGTCAGTTCATGGAGCGGCTTGGCCGGCATGTGTTTCAGGATCTGCAGTTGCGCCTCATAGTAAAGCTGCCTCTGTTTCTCTCGATTCATTTCGCCGCGGGCCGCTTCGATAAGGCGGTCGACACTATCGATTTTGCCGTCGCCATCCGCGTCCACATCGCCGTAATGGGAGAAATTCGTGATCGCCGTGGGCTTTCCGATACTTGCCTTGGAGTAATACCACTGGGTAAGATACGAGTCTGCCACCGGCGCCCGGCCCGCATAGTAAACGATCACATCGTTCATGTCTTTGCGGATATTGGCATGAAAGGTGGTATGATCAACCCCCTTGATTTCAAGCTGAACCCCCAGCGGTTTCCATAGTTCCTGGCAAATCTCCATGATGGACTTGTAGTAAGGTTTGTCGGTGATATATCCCATCAATTTAAAACCTTTGGGGTATCCCGCCTCAGCCAGCAGCTTTTTCGCTTTTTCCAAGTCGTACTCGTATAGAAGTTCTTTGGGCGTCTTCTCCTTGGGCAAAGCGGCGTAGTAAGAAGGGGGTACCGGAGCGGTCATCTCGTGCCAGACGGCGCCGAAATACTGTTTAAACGCTTTCCGGTCGGTCGCTATGGCCAGGGCTTTTCTGACTTTGAGGTTATCCAGGGGTTTTTTGGTCATGTTAAAGTGAATGGCACAGCCGCTGCCCAGCGGCACGGAATCCACGATAACCGTTTTGGTCTTCTTTACATCTTCAACCCAGTAGGTATCCCGCTCCCCGTAAATCGCATCCAGGTCCCCCTTGATAAAGGCCATGGTTCTGGAAGCCACATTGGGCATAAAAAACATCTCCAGCCGCTCGATCGTCGGCGCTCCCCTGAAATAATTCGGGTTTCTGACAAAGGTTATTTTCTCTTTTGCTTTATAATTCTCAACCATGAATGGGCCGGTGCCGATGACGTACAGCCCGATATTCTTCAAGCCCTTCTCCTCTCCCTGCTTTTTGCACACAATCATACCGGCCTGATAGGCAAAGGCCTGATCCATGATGAAAAAGGTATTGGGTTTTTTGAGAATGATTTGAACCGTGTATTTGTCGACGACCTTAACATTGTCAATGGCGAGAAACTTCGCGCCATAGGGGGAACCCAGTTGGGAATTTTTCAGGCGATCAAAGGTGTATTTAACATCCTCGACGGTCACGCAAAAAGTCTGGAAATAAGCCCTTCTGTCTTTCCGCGCAAGCCGGAATCCAGTCTTTGCGAATAATTATAAATTCTCTGGACTCCGGTTTTCACCGGAGTGACGTTTTTTTGCGAAGCCATCAATCCTGACATGCACATGTTTTTTAAAAGTCTTGGCCAGAAAAGGTTCATTATTCTCAGGCTGACGGAGAAAACTGCTCGAGAAATTTTTTGGATTTAAGGTCTTTTCCTAAGTATTGCTCGAGAAAACGGGAGAGGATCGTCTTGCTTTCTCTTAAAGATTGGGGCGAAAAAGAGACGCGCCCGACCTTTTCCAGAAGGATCGTCTGGGTGAGGAGAAGGGTCTTGATCGTTCCCAGAGAGATGGAAACCAGACCAGGATGATTGAGGGCGCAAACTGGACAGAGTATTCCGCCTTCCCGGACGCTAAAGAAATTTTTTTCCCCGGAAAGTCCTTTTTTACACCCCAGGCAATGATCGAGCAGGGGCTGGTATCCCAGGAGGGCGAGGAGCCGAACTTCAAAAATCCGCTGGATTTCTTCCTTAAGAATACCTTTGTCGATAAGATTAAGAAAAACAAGTAAAAGTTTAAAGAGCATTTTGTTCTTAATCTTCTCCGCCGTCATGGCATTGACCAATTCGATGAAATAACTGGCCCAGGCCAGTTTGTTGATGTCTTCCCGCAGACCGGCAAAAGAGCGCATCAGGTCGCAGTGGTTCAACCGGACAAGCTCCGAAGTCTCTTTCTCGAAAAAAGAAAGATTGATGTAAGAACAGATTTCCAGCGTGTTGCCGAAGCGCTTGCGCGATCGCTTGGCTCCTTTGGCGATCCCCTTAATTTTACCAAAATCAAGGGTGTAAAGGGTGACAATTTTATCCGCTTCCCCGTAAGGGATCGAGCGGAGGACGATGGCTGGTGTTTTATATAAGGGCATGAGTCTGGAAAAATTTTTTAGAAAGATCATAGCAGAAAGATCTCTGGGAGGGAAGAAGCTCCTTTTTTATTCAGGAAGAGGCCGGATTTTTGCTATAATTCCCCCAGGGTCTCGATAAAAAATTAAATGATTGCTCTTCGGCGAGAAACCTCCTATGAACCTTCCTATTATTTTTGCTCTGCTCGTCATGGGGTTTACCTTTACCACCACCCAAGTGATGGTCATCCGCGAACTCCTGGTGGTCTTTGTCGGGAATGAGCTCTCTATTGCCATCATCCTGTCTAACTGGCTCCTGCTGGAGGCGGCTGGAAGTTACCTGATCGGCAGGAAGGTGCAAGAGTTAGGATGGGGAAGAAGTGGTTATGCCATTTTACAAACGGTTTTATCCCTTTTACTTCCGCTCACCATCTACGGAGTGCGCTGCCTCAGGGATATGATGGGTCTTCCCCTCGGGGAAGGGGTCAGCCTTTTGGCCATCTTTTTCTGGACCGTTCCTCTCCTTGCACCCTTAGGGATGGTGGACGGCACCCTTTTTGCCTTAGGCTGCGGCCTTTACGCGGAGGGAGTCAAAAAATCTCCCTCAACCATCGGCCGAGTTTATCTCTGTGAAGCCCTGGGAGCAGGAGGAGGAGGAATCCTTTATACTTTTTTGTTCATCCCTTTTTTTACTTCCTTCCAAGTGGCTTTCCTTCTGGGAGCGGCGAATCTGATTTCCGCGCTGCTCTTGATGGCAACGATGAAAAGAAAAACCCCCGGCAGGCATAAATTTCTTTGCGGACTGCTTGGTTCTTTACTCCTTACCAACCTCCTGCTCTTGATTTCTCCCGGCGCCCGGATGATCGAAAAAATCTCCTTGGATCGACAGTGGCGGGGAATCAAGGTTGTAGAATCCCGTTGGTCGCCTTACGGCAATGTGACGGTGGGACAGAGGGAAGAACAGTTTACTTTTTTCTCCAATGGCCTACCCATCGGTAACGCGCCCGTCCCGGACATCTCTTTGGTAGAAGAAAAAGTTCATTTTCCGCTGCTCTTTATTCCTTCTCCCCGAAAAATCCTGATCATCAGTGGAGGGTTTGGCGGGGTTATCACCGAGGTTCTCAAGCATCCCGTCGAAGAAGTTCATTATACCGAGATAGATCCTCTGATGATCCAGATGGTCAGGGATAACCCTCTCACCGCTCACGAGTTAGAAAATCCGCGCCTAAAGGTTCATTCTTTTGATGGCCGCTTATTCCTCAAAACTACGACGCAAAAATTTGACGGGATTCTCTTAAACTTACCCCCCCCGTCCACTCTGGAGATAAACCGGTTCTATACCGTGGAGTTTTTCCGGGAGATCTTCAATAGACTAAACGAAAAAGGAGTTCTATCTTTTTCTCTTCCCGGCTCCGAAACATATCTCATCCCGGAATTACGAAATCTTAATTGGAGCCTGATCAAATCTTTGCAACAAGTTTTTCCCTCTATCTATGTGGTCCCGGGGAGGGTAAATATTTTTTTGGCCTTTCCGAGAAAAGATGTCCCCCCTCTCCTCCCGGATCTTTTGATTTCCCCCTTACGCCACAGAAAAATCAACACCCACTTCTTGACCGAGTACCAAATTCAACTCAAACTCCAAACCCAACGGATAAAATGGCTGGAACGTTCTCTGCTACGAGGAGAAGCGGTGCGGTTGAACCGGGATATTCAGCCGGTGGGCCTTTATTACGGCCTTGCTTACTGGAACGCCCAATTTCACCCTTTCCTGCAAATCTTCTGGGGAAAGCTGGTAAAGCTACGCTTCGGGCATATCGCTTTACCCCTCGGCCTAACCGCTATCTTCCTGTTGCTTTTGGGTCGAGTCTTGCGCAGCAAGTTGGCAGATGGCCTTAAGGATCCTATCCTCGTCTGGATGGTAATCACCACCGGATTCTTTGGGACTTCTTTCAGCATTCTTTTAATTCTCTCTTTCCAGACGCTTTATGGATATGCCTATCAGTGGACGGGACTTTTCATCGCCATCTTCATGGCCGGGCTGGCTGGAGGTAGTTGGCAGATGACCCGGGCAGTGGAAAAGATCCGGCCATTGACTCAGACCCTTCTCAGAATAGAAATCCTTTTCATTGGCTTTATAATCCTGGGACTGTTCCTCATGGTTTTTTTCTATTCTCCATCAGGGCACGGTTATCTTCAGGCGATTAGAATCGGCTTGCTGCTGCTCAGTGGCATGGCGGGGTTCTTGGTGGGGCTTGAATTCCCTCTGGCCAGTTGCCTTTTTTCCGCGAGCAGGGAAAGAGTGGGGCGGGCAGCGGGTATTCTTTATGCGGCGGATCTTGGAGGAGCCTGGGCTGGATCGCTTTTTATAGGAGTTCTCCTGATTCCCGTTTTGGGAATCCTGCCCACTTTGGGAGTGATCCTTTTACTGAAACTAACCAGTCTATCTTTGATCTTAACCCTTCCCCGGTAAGATCACCAAGGAGTTTTTACTCCCCATTCCGGATGCGGCATTCCGAACTCCTATGGTTCCTTCTTTTCTTCTCCGGCAACCTTCTCCTTTATCTCTTTCGGTAGCAGCAGGTGGATAACCTCGCCGGACGCTCCCAAACGCCCTTGGGGCACTCCGTTGAAAAAAATTTCCACACCGCCGGCATTGCCCACCGTAATTTTGAACTGACGCCGGGCAGTCCAGGTTGATTTCTCTTGGGGCTGAAGGAGAGCGTCTACCTTCTTCTGGTCATCGGATTGAATGCGAAGCCAGGTCAGTTCCGTAGCCTTGACTCTGAGGATATGCCTCTGTTCCTCTTTTTTCTCCTCTTTCTCCTCCTCGATTAAATCAGGAGTTAGGGCAGGAAGAGGGGCCAATGCGGCCGGAGTTTTTAACAAGTCTTTTTCCGGCGAGGGGAATTCCTCGGCTGGAGGTGTTTTATCTGGTGGCGTTTGTAAACGGGGAGCCTCCGGAACCGGCAAAGGAGGAGATGGATGAGGAGCAGGAGTTTGCTTGTACAAAGAGGAAAAGAGAATACCCGCGGCCAGAGATAAAATGAATAAAATCAAGGTAAATTTCACTAGGGGCCGGGTTTTCTTGGGAGGGGGGCCAATTTTGATTTTGGGAGAAACCGTGGAGAAATCCACCTGAGCTTCATAAAGGGCAAGGACTTCCTTGGGGTCGATTCCGAGGTAGGAAACATAGGTGCGCAGGAAACCGCGCGTAAAAACTGGAGCAGGGAGGCGGCGAAAATCATCTTTTTCCAGTGCTTCGAGGTTCGGCAAGGTAATGCGCGTTACTTTGGCAATAGATTCTAAGGAGATGTTCCTTCGCTCCCGCTCTTGCCGGAGGTAGCTACCGACGCTTAATACCCGTTCTTCGTTCAAGATTTTCCCTCCTTAGCGTTGGGAGGAACAAAAACCCGGCTTAACCATCTTCCTATTCTCTCTTGCATCCATCCGGTAAAGGATCCTTCCCGGAAGTAAAAAAGATCTCCTTCCCTTTCCAACTGGACCCTTTGCCCTATTTTCAGGTTCTCCTGGCGAGCGCGGGCTAAAATCATTTTCTGGTCGTTCGTGCGCACGAATCCAAGGGTAAGGGGCGAGGGAACTCCTTCGGGGGTAGTGTAAAGGGTGGTAAAAGTTTCCAAGGTCCCGTAATTCGCGGCAGGAGCTTGCTCGGAGATCTCCTTGGTCTCGGTATTGCCAGGGTCAAAGAGAGATTGCCAGTATACTGGAACTGGGCGGTAGGAGTCGGTACGCTCTAAGATGGTCACTAAATTGTTGTTGGCCAAACCCCCAATATTTTGGCTCAGGCCGATCCTCGCCCCTTGGACTTGGCGCGAGGGTTCCAATTCGCCCCTTAATTGCCAAACCACTTCCGCGATCTGAGCCAGCCCCGAAGCCCCTACCGGGTGGCCTCGGGCCTTAAGGCCGCCCGAAGGATTAATGGGTATTTTTCCTTTGATCGAGGTTAGGCCCTTTCCCAGGGCTTTCCATCCTTGTTGGGGGGGAAAAAATCCCAAATCTTCCGTGCCAATAATTTCAAAGGGAGTGAAGGCATCATGCACTTCGGCCACGGAAATGTCCTGGGGATTTATTTTGGCCATGTTGTAGGCTTGCTGGGCAGCCAGCCGAGTGGACCGGAAGGAGGTGAACGAATCCCGGTGACGAACCGCCAGGGTATCGGTGGCATGACCGAGGCCCGAGACTCGGATTCTTTTTTTCTCCGCAGTCAAAACCACGGCTACGGCCCCGTCGGTGATCGGAGCACAATCATACGTGCGCAAGGGAAAAGATACCCATCTCGAAGCAAAGTAATCCTCCTCCGAGACCACCTTGCGGAATTGGGCGTAAGGATTGAGCGATCCATTGTAATGATTTTTGATGGCTACCTTAGCCAGAACGGATTGCATTTGTTCAGTCGAAAGCCTGGCTTCCTGCTGGTATTTTTGGGTGATCATGGCAGCCAGGGCGGGCATGGAAGCGCCGTGGTTTCTTTCGTTTTGCTCAATTGCTTCCGCCAGAATTTTAGTCGTGCGGGCCGTAGGTAAATGGGTCATCTTTTCACCGGCGATGATCAGGACGTTCTTATGGTATCCGGAGGCTACGGCGTAAAAGGCGGATTCGAAAACCGCCGAGCCCGTGGAGGAAGCTGTTTCCACCCTGGAGGAAGGCACGCCGGATAGGCCCAGCCGATCGGTAATCAAGGCAGCAAAATTGCTCTCGCCGGTGAACTCTTCCACGCTCATGACCCCGATGAAGACGTAGTCAATGGTGTGAATGTTGGCGTCTCCCATAGCCTTAAAAGCTGCCTCCACCATGAGTTCGGGTAAAGATTCGGTACTCTTGCCGAATTTGGTCATGCCCACGCCCGCCACATAAACTTCAGCACCCATAAACCTCCTTAAAAATCAAAGTTGTTTTGATTATACAGAATCGCCGCAGGTTTGTCGAGCATCCGTAAGAGTTTGTCCACCTTCACTTTCTAAGAATACGAAAGTTCACTCATGAACCGGGCGGGAGGATGATGAAAGATGGAAAAGCGGGATCGAAGGAATCCAGGGCATCCTCGGCTGAAGCCCCGCCCCTGGCCATGAATAGAGATTCTGTTGCTTTTATCTCCCAGAGCGGGACCCTGGGTAATTATTTGATGCTTCTGGCTGAGGCCAAAGGATACAGTTTCAGCGGTTTTGTCAGCAGTGGCAATCAGGCCATGCTGGAAGTGACAGATTATTTAAAATATTTTGGCGCCGACGAGGAAACTCGGGCGATTATTCTGTACATCGAGGGTATCCTGGATGCCCACCGCTTTGCCCGGGTAGCCAAGGGAGTGGCCCAAAAAAAACCCATCATGGTATACAAGGCCGGTCGGTTCGAAGTAGGCGTGCGCGCGGCTCTTTCCCATACAGCTTCTCTGGCAGGGAACGATAAAATTTTCGATGCCCTTTGCAAACAGGCTGGAATCATCCGTTGCTATGATCCCTTGCAATGGCCTACGGCAATTTAAAAAATACAAACCGTAGAATGCACGTCTTGCGGTTGGTTTAAAATCTGGTAAATCTGCGTTCATCCGCGTCCGCAAGAGAATATTTTCCCGAATTTAAAACGAACCGTATTTTTTATGGACCTCCCCCAAAGACGTTCCCTGCCTTAGCGCCTGGCGCATCTTCCGCTCCTTGTTTACCGTCTTTTCGGCTTCTACCAGCACGCTTTCAATCAACCTTTGGGGAATAACCACCACGCCGTCCAGGTCCCCGAAGACGAAGTCTCCCGGGTAAATGGATGTTTCTCCGACCCGGATGGCCACCTGATATTCTTTCAGCTCCCAGCGGCTGATGGAGCTGGCCGGCATGTAAAATTTCGTGAAGACCGGAAAATTCATCTTCAGAATGAAGAGAGCATCGCGAACTCCCCCGTCTACTACCGCCCCCGTGCACCCCCGTTGCCTGGCGGAGAGGGTCATGATTTCACCCCAATGAGAGGAAGATGAATCCCCGCCAGCGTTCAGGACGATCACACAATGGGGAGTCAGTGCCTCCAACATCTTGATCAACATGGGCGTGTCGTCGCTGGTGATGTCCCCCACGGCAATTCCCTGGCAGGTGAAAGCTGGGCCGGCGACTTTCATCTGATCCTTCAGGGGGCGGATGGATACCGGAAGAGAATGATTCCGAACCCCTTGGGCATCTAAAATATCCGCTACCACTCCTGTGTAAAGTTGGCGATAACGCCGGCAGATTTCCGATAGGGTCATTTTCCTCATCTTCATGGATCCCCCTTTCCTCCTTGATACTTCTGAATAATATACCCTGGCCCATTCAACGCCCGGTAAAAGATGGAAATAGTTTTCGTTTTTTCAGGGCTAAGGAAAGGATAATTTTTGAAAATTGCAATGGGTGGGATAAAATGAACACTTGAGTTGGTAAGACAAATGCGGGGCGGGGGGCCCGGCAGGATATAGTGTTCGCCTCCGCCCCGATAAAAAAGCCAAAATTACTTCACGGCATTTTTCAATGCTTTTCCTGCACCAAATTTCGGTACTTTCTTTGCCGGGATCTTGATCTCTTTGCCCGTCTGGGGGTTCCGACCGACACGGGCTTTCCGTTTGCCCACACTGAATGTTCCAAAGCCCACCAGGGTTAAGGTTTGCCCTTTTTTCAGAGCTTTTGTAATTGTGTCCAGAACGCAAGAAATAGCATCCTCGGCCATTCTCTTGCTGCCCACCACTTTGGCTACTTCTGCCACCAGATCTGCCTTGTTCATCCTGCTTCACCCCCCTTCTTTCTTGAAATATAAAAAATGCAACCCTATTTTAAAGGATATTTAAAACCTGTCAAATCTTTTGTTCGTAAAAAAATAAATTTTCTTTACCCCCCGGATTTACAAGTTAAGCCCCCTCACCCTTCCCCTCTCCCCCGCAAATGGGGGAGAGGGCGGGGGGGGAAGGATAAAAAAGGAAATTCCTATACAATAAATTTATGATCTAAAATTTCTTGCTTCCAATCATCGGCTGTGGTAATTTCTCAAATAAACTTTTTTCAACCTTATTCTAAGGAGACTTTATGACCGGCGAATTTCATCCCCCGGCACGCATCCTTATGGGTCCCGGGCCAAGCAACGTAGATCCACGAGTTCTCTTGGCCATGGCCAAACCTATGGTAGGCCATCTGGACCCGGAATTTATCCGCATCATGAACAACCTTCAGGATTTGCTTCGGCAGGTATTCGGCACTAAAAATCCCTTGACCCTCCCTATTTCAGGTACAGGAAGCGCCGGGATGGAGGCCGCTTTCGTCAATGTGGTAGAGCCCGGGGATCGGGTCCTGGTCTGCATAAAAGGGGTATTCGGGGAACGCATGGCGGACGTGGCCGAGCGGTGCGGCGCCCACTTGCGCACCATTTCCGCTCCATGGGGAGAGGTTTTTGACCTCGAGGCCATTCAAAAAGAGCTCCGCGGCTTCCAGCCCAAGGTTTTAGCCATCGTCCACGCCGAGACTTCCACCGGTGTCCTGCAACCCCTGGAAGAATTGCCCGCAATTCTAAAAAATAATCCGGATACCCTCCTCCTGGTAGATACCGTGACCTCCCTCGGAGGCCACCCCGTAAAGGTGGACGAATGGGGGATCGATATATGTTACAGCGGGACTCAAAAGTGTTTAAGCAGCCCCCCAGGGCTGGCTCCTATTACTTTTTCTCCCAAAGCGGCGGATAAGATCAAGAAGCGGTCCCAAAAAGTGCAGAGCTTTTACTTCGATATGAACATACTGGGAAAATACTGGGGAAGCGAGCGTACCTACCATCATACCGCCCCCATCAGCATGAACTACGCGCTTCTGGAAGCTTTGCGCATCATCGGGGAGGAAGGCCTGGCACCCCGGCACGAACGACATCGCCGGAACCATCTGGCCTTGGTGCAGGGAATCGAGGCCATGGGTCTCAGCATGTTGGTGCCAGAACCTTACCGGCTCTGGTCGTTGAACGCGGTGAGCATTCCCCAGGGGATCGACGACCCCAAGCTGCGCAAAAAGCTTTTAGACGAATATAACCTGGAAATTGGCGGCGGGTTAGGGGCTCTGAAAGGGAAGATCTGGCGGGTAGGCCTCATGGGGTATTCCTCCTCCGAGGCCAATGTCCTCTACTTTTTAACTGCCTTGGAGCAGGCTTTGCGGGAGCAGGGTTTCGAAGTTCCCCGGGGAGCGGGTGCCATTGCCGCTAAAGAGTTTTTCTCCAAAGGCAAATAAGATGATCTCGTAAAAAGTCTTCCGAGTATGCGTGTCCAGAATCTCCGCCTAAACCCTTCTTCATGCGAAACTAGAGGTTCAAATTTTTTATGGACCCAAGGCGCAGAAAAAAGTTAATCAAAAAACTACAAACCATCGTCAACCGGGAATGGGTATTACATTCCCCACCTCATCTCCGGGCCTATGGCTACGATGCCTCGTTAAACCATTCTCTTCCTGACTTTATTGTCTTCCCCGCAACCATCGACCAGGTGGCCTCCGTCGTCCGCCTGGCGCTGGAAGAAAAAATTCCTTATCTTCCGCGGGGGGCGGGAACGAATCTTACCGGCGGTTCCATTCCCTGCCAGGGAGGCATTGTAATCGCGACCTCCCGCCTGAAGGCCCTGCGCTTGATCGACCTGGATAATCTCAGGGCCGAAGTGGAGGTTGGAGCCACCAACCTGGAAGTGCAGAATGCCTTGGCGCCATCCGGTTATCTTTACGCCCCAGACCCGGCCAGCCAGAAAGTTTCCACAATCGGGGGCAACGTGGGTGAAAACTCAGGCGGCCCTCATTGCTTAAAGTACGGCGTCACCACCAACCATATCCTGGGTCTGGAAATGGCCATGCCCGATGGGAGGATTGTCTCTTTAGGGGGAAAATGCCTGGACCCGCCGGGATACGATCTCGTCGGCCTCATGGTGGGTGCGGAAGGAACTTTGGGCATCGCCACCCGGGCCACCCTCCGCTTGCTCCATCAGCCTCAGGCGGTACAAACCATCCTGGCGATCTTCGACAAAATTGAAGACGCCAGTAAAACCGTTTCCGCGATTATCGCCGCCGGCATAATCCCCGCGGCACTGGAAATGATTGACCAAGTTGTGCTGGAAGCCGTGGAAGCTTCTGTGCACGCCGGATATCCCCTGGATGCCGAGGGGGTTCTGATCATCGAGCTTGACGGAATCCGGGAAGGGATGGAGCGTCAGGCAGACCGCATTCGCCAAATCTGCCAGGAGAATCATGTGCGGGAGGTTCGTCTGGCCAAAAACGCCAGTGAAAGGGATATACTCTGGAAGGGCCGCCGGGGGGCTTTCGGAGCCGTAGCTCGGGTTAAAACCAGTTACTTATGCGCTGACGGAACGGTCCCGCGCACCCAACTTCCACGCGTCCTGCGGCGGGTGGGAGAGATCGCCCAAAAGCACGCTCTGACCATTGGGAATGTCTTCCATGCCGGAGATGGAAATCTCCATCCTTTGATCCTCTTTGATGACCGGGATGAAAACGAACGGACGCGGGTCATTGAGGCGGGCAAAGAAATTCTCGAGGCCTGCGCCCTTGCGGGAGGAACCATCAGCGGAGAGCACGGGATTGGTCTGGAAAAGATTGAATCCATGAGTTTAATCTTTTCTCCCGCCGACATCTCCTTTATGCGCAAAGTCAAAGAAGCGCTTGATCCCTCCGGTCTTTGCAACCCGGGGAAAATTTTTCCACCCGTGGAAGCTTCCCCCCCAACGATCCCATCCCAACGGGATCTATCGCCGGGTGGTGATCTCCTTTCCGGCATCGCTATCATTGTCGGCGAAGAAAATTGCCGGGGAGCGAGTGCCGCGGCTGAAAAATACTCCGTGGAAGGAATCATCCCCCCCGTAGTGGCTTTTCCGGGAAGCGTGCCAGAGGCCGCCGAGATCCTGCGCCTCGCCGCCCTGAAAAACTCCTCCATCGTTCCCATGGGAGGGGGCACGAAGATCGATTGCGGGAACTCTCCGTCGCGGCTTGATGCTGTACTCAATCTATCCCATATGGACCGCATCCTGGAGATCGATTTAGAAAACCTTACGATCACCCTGGAAGCAGGCGTAAAGCTTCAAACCATCCAGGAAAATCTGGCCCGACACCATTGCCTTATTCCTCTGGACCCACCCTTTGCCGATGCCACCATCGGGGGGATTCTCTCCACCAATTCCAGCGGCCCGAAAAGGCTTTTTTATGGAAGCGCCCGGGACCTAACCCTGGGCGTAAAATTAGTCTTGGCGGGAGGAGAAATCGTCAAGGCCGGTGGCAAGACAGTAAAGAACGTCTCTGGTTACGATATGACCAAACTTTATATTGGCTCTTGCGGGACGCTGGGGATTATCGCCGAAGCGACCCTGCGCTTATTGCCCGCTCCCGAGCGGGAAGTTATTCTCATCCTCCCCTGCCGGGATGCTTCGCAGGCCCAGACCATGGCATTTAAGATCATCCACTCTGACCTTCTTCCTTCCTCCTTAATGCTTTTCAACAGGAAAGCCGCAGCGCTCCTCCCCCCATCCATAACATCCGCTTTTCCGCCAGGGGTCCTGCTTTTTATCGGAATAGAAGGGTCCGGCGAAGCTGTAGAAGCGCAAACCCAAAGAATTCGCTTCCTGCGGGAAGAGGAGGGTTTGTCCGATTTTCAAATTTTCCAGGATTTGCCGGCGGCAGCAATTTGGAAAGTCCTCCAAGGGATGCATCCGCTCCTTTTGGACCGTTCCCCTTTGGCTGTTTCCTGTAAAGTTTCTACTTCCCTCTCCCAAGGTGGGGCTTTCTTTCATAAGGCTGAATCTCTATCAGTGCAAAACGCTGTTGAGGCGGCTCTCCTCGGCCACCTCGGAACCGGCATTATCAATCTTTTTCTGGAGTCGGAAGAAACCGGGCCGCCAGCAGTTGCTACCATTGCGGGAATCCTTGCCGATCTCAGAAAAGAAGCGGAAGCGGCGGGAGGGAATTTGGTGATTGAATCCGCTCCATCGATGCTTAAAAAGAACATCTCTGTATGGGGACGGCCAGGGCCATCCTTCCCTTACATGAAAGCCATCAAAACTGCCCTGGACCCCATGCACCTTTTAAATCCCGGCCGATTTTATGGAGACTTATGATAACGGCCCCAAAAGATGAAGTCGTAAAGTGTAACCGCTGCGGCTTCTGCCTGGCCGCCTGTCCGGTCTATCAGGCTACGGGGGTGGAGACCAAGGCTCCGCGTGGCCGAAACTCTCTGGCCCGAGCCCTGCTAGACAAAAATTTTACCTGGAGCCCCGAAACGCGGGACTCCCTGTTTCAATGCCTGAGCTGTCGGGCCTGCGTGGAAGCCTGTTTTCCGGCAGTGGAGACCGATGAAATAGTGATCTCCATGCGGTCGGATTACTACCGCGAGTTCGGGGAGCCATGGCTGCAGCGGTATCTTTTTCGCCGTTTATTGCCGGATCCACGGAAGTTATCCGCGGCCCTCAAGAAAGCTTTTCTATTGCAGAGCGGAGCCAGGCTGATTCGGGCTCTGAGCTTCCTTCCCTGGTTGAACCGGCATCTCCTGCGGGCTATGGACTTCTTACCCCCTTTGCCGGATCAAACCCTGCGGGAGCGATGGCCGGCGCTTATGGGAGAACAAAAGGACCAGGGAAAAAAGATCGCCTATTTCGGCGGCTGTGCTTTCAATTTCGCTTTGCCTGATATCGGCTTAGCGACCCTGAGCCTGCTCCTAAAAAGTGGCAACCAGGTCTTTTGGCCTGAACATGGATGTTGCGGATTGCCGGCCTACGGTCACGGGGATCTCGAAGGCGCAAGGATCATGGCCCGGAAAAATTTGAGGGTTTTCCAGGATCTCGATATCGAGGCGGTGGTCACCGAATGTGCCAGTTGTTCGTCCTTTCTGAAAAAATATCCCGTTCTTCTGGCCCGGGAGCCCGGTTCCGCCGAACAGGCCCAGAAATTCAGCAGCCGCGTACTGGATATAAGTGAGTTCCTTGCCACCCAAACCCTTTCCTTCCCGCAGAACCATCAAACCCTGAAAGTTACCTTCCACGACCCTTGCCACCTGAACCGTTTTCAGCAAATAAAGTCCCAACCGCGTGACCTGCTGAAGAAAGTACCGGGACTACAGTTCGTGGAGATGCCCGAGGCCGACTGGTGTTGCGGCGGAGGAGCAGGATTGAATCTGGCCAACTATGATCTGTCCATGAAAATTTTGCAGCGAAAAATGGACAACCTGCAGAGGAGTAAGGCCCAGGTCTTGGTCACTTCCTGTCCGGGTTGCTATTTGCAGCTCCGCCATGGCGCGAACCGAAATAGCATGGCTGTGGAAGTTCATTATCTGACAGAAGTCTTAGCCAGAGTGGTAAAGACCTCATAAAGGGAAGGAAACGTGCCTCGACCCTAGAAGTTTCTTCGTTCCAAGATCCTGCATTCCTGCCGCATCTTTACCCTGAAAATGGAACACTGCCTTTCTCCTCGCACGGACCGGGAACATGACTTTTACCTTCTGGATTCTCCGGATTGGGTGAATGTCATCCCCCTTACTTCTGATGAGCAAGTGATCCTGGTCAAACAATTTCGCTTCGGGACCAAAGATTTCTGCCTGGAAATTCCGGGAGGGATGCTTGACGGGGGGGATACGCCCTCACAGGCGGCCAGTCTTGAGCTTCTGGAAGAGACCGGCTATGGGGGCGAAGAGCCAATCCTTTTGGGCATCGTCCACCCTAACCCAGCCATTCATACCAACCGTTGCTATACCTATCTGATCAGGAATGTGACCTTCCACAATCTCCCCCAGCAGGATTCCACCGAAGATATCGAAGTGAAGACCGTACCCTTGGCGGAAATTCCCCGGCTTATCCGCGAGGGCCAAATCACTCACGCCTTAGTGATCGCCGCTTTTTACTGGCTCTTTTCGTCCTCGCTCTTTCCTTCTTTTCCGAAGATATAAGGAGGGAGTTAAATTTGTCAATCTTTTTAAATTTACAAATGAATATAGAAAGTGGCAAAGGAAGGGGTTCTTGCCCTCCTTCGCTTTTCAATAGGGTTATGAATTTACTTTGATTAGCGGAGCCTGGATGGGGGGTAATGAAAGAGGGATTTCATAGTCCTTCCTTTTTCATCTCTTCGGCGAGTTTCTTCTGTTTTTCGGTAAGACTTTTAGGATGTTTGATTAGAATACGCACAAACTCATCCCCCCGGCCCCCTCCTTGGAAATGAGGTAATCCAAATCCTTTCAAACGGATCCGGCTATGGCTTTGGGTTCCGGGTGGGACTTTTATGTGTTTGGAACCGTCAAGCGTGGGAACTTCAATCGTCGTACCCAGGAGAGCCTCGGAAATTTTGATCTCCTTATCCAGAGTAAGGTCACTTCCTTCTCTCTTGAAAAAAGGGTGCTCGGCAACGTTCACTTTGAGGTATAAGTCACCTGGAGGTACCCCTCGCCTCCCTTCCATTCCTTTCCCCGCCAGGCGTAGCTTTTTCCCACTCTCGATTCCCGGAGGGATTTTGACCGTTACTTCTTCTACTTTCCCTCCTTTCTGAAACTTTACTTTCTTCTCTCCGCCGGATGCAACCTCCTGGAAAGTGAGGTTCAATTCGGAATGAACGTCCTGCCCTTTCAGGGGTGCCGCGCCTCTGGTCTGGTATTCACCCCCCGAAAACATGTCCTCAAAACCAGCACCCTGCCTCCCTTTTTGACCGAAGAGATCCTCAAATCCCCCGTAATGGACTTTGGCTCCCCTCCCGGCTCCTCCGAACATGCGGCTGAATACATCATTGGTGGTGGAAAAACCCAAATCTTTGAAAAGATCGCTGATGTCGAACCCCCGAAAAATATCCTCCTGGGAGAAACGCTGGCTGAATCCGGAAGGCCCAAACTGGTCATATTGCTGACGCTTTCCTTTATCGCTCAAGACGGCGTAAGCCTCGTTGATCTCCTTGAAACGCTCCTCCGCCTGTTTGTTCCCGGGATTGCGATCGGGATGATGCTTCATGGCCAGCTTGCGGTAAGCCTTTTTGATTTCGTCTTCATGGGCGCTTTTTTTGACGCCCAATACCTCGTAATAATCCCTCTTGGCCATTGCCTCACTCGCCTTTGTAAGTCTCTTGAATCAATCGGTTCAGGTAATTTTCCGGATTCTCCATTCCTTCCGGCGGAATGAAAAACTCCTGCTTTCCGGTCTTCTCTTTGATAAGTTTTAACCCGTGCTCATAGTTCTGAAAAGACTGCTTCAAAAAAGCACCGGGTTCAAACCCTTCTTCCCATATTCTTTCCACCAGGCGTTCGATCGCCTCGGCGGTGAAATGGAGCTGCACTTCATTGCGGCTGGAAAACGTCCGTTCAAAATCCAGGGCCGCCCGATGGATCACCAATACTTCTTCCACCGCAGAATCTACGTCCGTCCGCCCTTCCACCGTCCGTTTCGTAATCAGGTGAATTCTCCGGTCTGAAAAAGCAACCCCATAGCGGGACGCGAATTCCGCCTCCTTTTTGCGGATGGATTTTTCCAACCCCTTCTCTTCTTCTTCCTGTAATCTGTGGAAGAGGGCTTCTCGCTCCGGGTTTTCGGGGTTTTGCAGAAGCTGGTGCAGCTCCCCTACCGGGTTATCCACCATGGCCCGGGTGACAACCAGATGGCGAATAGCCGTCGAAGGAAGAGTATGTTCGAATTTTAAGAGCACTCGTTCCACGGCGCTAACCAAACCCCGGGCGCCGGTCCGTTCTTGGAAAGCATTCTCGGCAATCCGGTGGAGCGCTTCGTCTTCAAACTGCAGATCGATCCCGTAGGCCTTGAAGTCCCGCTTCTTGCCGATGATGATCGGGCTTTTGGGATTCCGCAGGATGTTATAAAGGTCCTCGACTTCCAAATGTTCAAAAACCGTTACCACCGGTAACCTGCCGATGAATTCTGATTCAAACCCGTATTGAATCAAATCCTCAGCTTTTATCTGCTGCAAGTTCTCGGCTCTTTCGTCTTTGGATTTGATCTCGGCTCCAAATCCCATACCCTGCCGGTTTAAGCGTTTTTTAATGATTTCCTCCAGACCATTGAATGCCCCGCTCATGATGAAGAGGATATGCTTGGTATTGATCTTCTTCTTTTCCCTTTTCCCCGTTTTCTGGAATTCCATAATTGCTTCCATCTGCGCAACGGGGTCATGGGGAACCTTCAGTTCCACTTCAGTCTCTTCCATGGGTTTGAGCAAAGCCCGTTGCACACCGGAACGGGATACATCCGGGCCGATCAGGTTGGGCGAGGCCGCGATTTTGTCCACTTCATCCAGATAGATGATCCCGTACTGGGCCAGTTCAATATCTCCTTTGGCTTCGTAGACCAGATCCCGGACCAGATCTTCCACATCCCCACCCACATAACCTGTCTCACTAAACTTGGTAGCGTCTCCTTTGACAAAGGGCACTCCGATCTTTCCGGCAATGAGTTTCACCAGGAAAGTCTTGCCGACGCCCGTGGGGCCGATCATGATGATGTTATTCTTGATCTCTCCGATCCCTTCATAGCGCCTATTTTTATTCTTGGACTCAAACATTTTGATCCGGTTGAAATGGGTGCAGACCTTCGTCGCCAAAACCTCTTTGGCTTCATCTTGCTTGACCAAATATTCATCCAAATAAGATTTTAATTCTTCAGGTTTCATGTCGAAGTGAATGACCAGGGGTTCAGAACGTTTCTCTTGCTCCCCTTCTTCCACCTTCTCCCCGGCTGCCTCGGCGAGGGGACCCAGCCCGGCAAACTGAACCCTCCGGCCATATTTTTTCGCTAGATAATCGCTTAAATCTTTTTGGATCTCTTTGATGTCCAAATCTTTGTTATCGAAATTCTTCTCCATAATTCTTCCAACCCTCCAAAATACTTTTCTTTCTATTATTATAATACGGATTGCCCAATCACGCCAGTTTTTAACTTACTCTTTCGGTTTTATCCCTCCCTTTCCCCCTTTTTACTTGATTTTCAAAGGCTTTCTTGTTTAAATGGGTTTGGGCCTTTCTTTCTTTTTAATGCTTTTGATGCCTGGTGATCTGCGTCCTGAAAAAATGCATGAACTTTCCGTAACCCAAAGTATCCTGGAAATTGCCCTCGACTATGGTACTCGCCACCAGGCGCAAAAGATCAGTGAGATTCATTTGCATATCGGAGAGATCAGCGACTTTGATGACGAATGGATCCAGCGTTACTTCGACTTCGTGAGTAAAGGGACAATCGCCGAGGGAGCTAAGCTGCGTATATCCCGAACCCCTGCCCGGCTGCAATGCAACCCGTGTTCCTTCATCTTTCCCCTGGATAAATCCACCTGGAATACCCAATGCCCTTCCTGTGACAGCAAGGATTGCCACCTTATTTCCGGCCGGGAGTTCCGAGTGGAGGCACTGGAAGTAATTTAAAGACGAGCTGAAAAGAATTTTTTCGAGTCTTCCTGCTTAAACGCTTAGAAAAAGAGGGCAAAATCAAACAAACCGGGAAAATGCGTCATGCTGCCCACACCCGAAATGCGTAGTCTACAAACATGTGTGTTGCGCTCTACGCACATGTGCGTAGAGTCCGTGTGTAGAGCCATGTGCAACTATACGCGCCGCTCGTATTTTATGAGCGGCGATATGAGCGCGCACGCCAATATATGCGCCCGTTTATGCGTCTGGCGCATAAAATCTATGCCGGCAGGCATATCCAGGAGGGCCAATCGAAAGGTGCTTCTTACATGCGAAAGCAGTAACCCCGGGGAATCGCGCGCATGTTTCGCGCTCCGCGCGTAAGAGCTGTCAAAACCGGCCTGAATCGCCCGGCACGGAGTTGAATAGAGTTTCCCCGATGAGTGACCAACAATCTTTTTTCGACAACCAGCCCGTCGCCAAGCCGCAGGGCCCGATAGAATGCCTGGGTATGACATTCCCGAACGACGAAAAGCGCCGGGAATACTTCCTGGAGAATCTGCGCGAGACGCTCCATAGGTAAAAGGGGTCAGCCCATGAAACAGGAAAATCCCTTATTTCACGGACTGACCCCTCGCTGAATAAGGGAGAATGTGATGCCCCTTTCATCAGAAGAAAGAGAACAATTAGCAAATGCGAAGTTTCTACTCGAAAATCCTGGTCTCGCCGCAAAGATCACAGACGCTATCGGAACTCCCATCGAAAAAGGATTTGGGCTGTTACCAGCGGGATGGCGGACGTCAATTCAAAAAGCTACCAACAAAGCACTTATGAGTGCTCTAAACGTTGCCGTTGGAACTATGGATAATAAAAAAAGTAACAAATCTTCCCCAAAGCTTCATAAAGGCCTCGTGGCATTGTCTGGCGCAGTAGGGGGTGCTTTTGGTTTGCCTGCTTTAGCTATCGAACTTCCGGTCTCAGCTACCATTATGCTCAGATCTATAGCGGATATTGCTCGATCACACGGCGAAGAAATATCTAAGATTGAGGCCAGAATTGCGTGCCTCCAGGTCTTCGCTCTTGGGGGTTCGTCTGCTTCTGACAATTCTGCAGAAATTGGTTACTACATCGTTCGGGCTTCTCTTGCTCGCTCCATATCGGAAGCAGCACAATACATTGTCGAGAAAGGGATTGCTGAAGAAGGCGCCCCTGCAATCGTTCGACTCATAACAAAGATCGCCGCACGATTCAGCATACCGGTTTCTGAAAAAGCGGCTGCCCAATCCGTCCCGGTCATTGGTGCTTTTGGGGGTGCGCTTATAAACACAATGTTCATTGATCATTTTCAAGATATCAGTGAAGGCCACTTTACTGTACGCCAACTTGAAAGGAAATACGGCTTTGAAGTTGTTAAGAAGGCTTACGAACAGTTGCCATGAAACTATTTATCGCGCCTGAGCGAGTAGGCCCACCGGGAGGCAATAAGGATGCGGAAAAGATGTTGGAAGGGTTGGCACAGTGACTTCCGCAGGCTGTTTATTGAATATATCTCGACAACACGTCTTCTACAAGTTGCACTTGCCAAGCATCTAATGTAATGCTATATTTAGTGCTAAATAATATGTTTCTGGAGGTACGTTATGTCGCGTATAAGCCCTTCGGAAGATATCCGCTCTGTTACCGATCTAAAGCGTAACACCCGCGATATTCTTGACCATCTCCATGCGACGGGGCGACCGGTCATTCTAACGGTCAACGGCCGGGCCGATTCCGTGCTGCTGGATGTGCGCGTCTATGAAAAATACCTGCAGGCAGGGAATTTCGCAAAACTCCTCGCCCCGGCTGAACGAGAGGCGGAAAGCGGCCGGACTCGTCCTGCCCGCGACTTTCTGAAAGAGTTCAAGCGTGGCAAAAAAATTCAGGGTTGACATCACCGAGGCAGCCGAAGCGGATGTGGCCGAAATCTGGGAGTACATCGCCCAGGACAAACCCGATGCAGCAACCGCCTTTGTCCTGCGACTGGAAGAACAGATCCGCACACTGGAACGCTTTCCCGAACGCAGTCCGCTGGTGACGGAAAACGAGCTGCTCGGCACCGCCTATCGCCATCTGCTGCACGGTAATTATCGGACCATCTTCAAGATTGTCGGCTCCAGGGTGATCATCTTGCGGGTGCTGCATGGGGCGCGGCTGCTGGATACGGGGATCCTGGAGGGGTTGGAGAAATGAAGCTCGACCAGGACAGATCCCTTGCTGAATTGCCTGACGTCTGGTCTCTTGATCGCCTAAAAGATGTGGTGGGTCTTCGTGCGGACGTGGCGCGGGTGGGTTGCTCTTCCTGCCCTTCAAGGGATGTACATCAATTATGATGTAGACAAAATATGAATTTTAGTGTATAATTTTATGAATCATGAATCAGAGCACGGAATATCTCCCGTTGGCAGAGAAGGACAGACCGATGAAAAAAACCAATTTCGACCGGTATCTCGAAGCGCAGTTGCAGGATCCTGTCTTCGCCGCCCGCTTTGAGCATGCCGGCGAGGCATGGGACGTGGCGCTGCAAATTGCCGCGCTTCGCCGACAGGCCGGGCTTTCGCAAAAGGACCTTGCAAAGCTCCTCAAGACGTCGCAGCAGCAGATCAGCCGGCTGGAATCTCCCGGCTACGAAGGCCATTCTCTGAGCATGTTGCGCCGTGTTGCCGAGGCCCTGCATGCACGGATGCGCGTCATTTTTGAACCGGCTGCAAGCCAGACCAGAATGCACGTTGCTGAAGCTCAGGCCCCGTACCGGACAAAACGAACATCATGAGCCGCTGGAATTTGTTTTGAAGGAGGTGTTCAAAAATACTTAGGAACCACCAAAAACCCCTGAGCGGCTATGCCCTGAGAGATGCCGGATGGAATGCCCTGGTAAGAAATTTGGGATTGGTCAATGCAACGAGATTCTTATTGCAGTATGAATCCGGTTACGGTGAATATACCGAGATTAAGAGAAAGCTTTTTAAGAGTAAATCTGTCGGCGATATTTCAAGGGAAATAGAAAGATGTATGGCGAAGCGCCCGAAAAAATCGGACAGTTGAAAATACTCGCTCCTGACGGAAAGATACGTCTGACCGATTGTACCAACACCGAGACCCTGTGGCGGCCAGTCCACTCTCTTCCGCCGGAAAGAAGATCGACGTGAGCATTGACCAGATCATTAGCCTTATCAATCGGATGGAAGGTGACGGGATCGTGAAACGCTACGCTATCGGCGGCGCGGTGGGTGCGACGTTCTACCTTGAGCCGGTTGCCACGCTGGATGTGGATATATTTGTAGCGGTCCCACAGAAGACTGGTCAGGTTCTGCTCGACCTGCGCCCCATCCACGACTATCTCACAGCCCATGGCGGGGTGGTCGAGGGCGAATATATCGTCCTTGCCGGATGGCCCGTTCAATTTCTGCCGCCAACGAGCCCGCTGGTGGAAGAGGCGCTGGCCGATGCCGTCACCGTGGATGTGGACGGCACTCCCGCGCGGGTCTTTGCGGCGGAACACCTCGCGGCAGTGGCCTTGCAAACCGGCCGTGCCAAGGACAAGGCCCGTCTGCTTCAGTTCGTCGAGGCTGGCGTGCTGAAGGCTGAGCGTTTCCAAGCCATTTTGGCGCGGCACGGCCTTGTTGACCGGTGGCGGGAGTTCGAGCGTACCTTTCTTCGGACTATGCCATGAGCTTCGACCTGCAACGGATTATAGAAAGCAAGCGGGAGATGCGGCGGAAGCTGGCTGGTCGGCCCGTGGCGGAGAAACTGGCGATGCTGGATGCGCTGCGCGCCCGGGTGCGCACGATTCTCAAAGCGGCCACGCGCCGGGAAACATCGCTTCTGCGCGAGTCACAGCCGGAATATCGGGTCAACCCCCGAAAGGACTGACCATGCCGCGCAAGAAAGCCCCCGAGCTGACCTTTCAGCAGCACATCACGGATTTCCTCGTCCGCGAGCACCTATCAAAAGAAGCCTTAGAAGGGCATTTTTGGCCCGGAAATGGCCAATCTAAGAACTACAGAAATCGGTGAGGACCCAATAGATGATTTTATCCTGTGAGGAATATCGTGACCAGCAGCAATTGCTTGCTCTCAAGAAACGTCTATCTGAGAATAAGCTAGACCCGGAGAAACGAGAGGAGATCGAAAGGCTGGTTCAGGATCTGGAAAAAAAATTGAAAATGTGAAGCGCGGGAAAAAGGGGCAGCCAGTCAAAAAGGGGAGGGGAAAGAGGGGAGGTTGGTTCTGAAACAATTTTTTCGGCCAGGGTTGCGGACGAAACTCAACCGGGGAATACAAATTATCTGGGTAAGTCAATTCGAAACCAAATTCCCTTCGCCTCCGCTGAATTCCGAAAGGATGGCAGGAAACGTCAAACAATGATCCAAGGCCTGGAACAGATAGAGTACTGCCGCGGCATGCTCAAAAGAAGGGCATGAAGCCTGAGAGCCTGCCGGTGAAGGTCTGGCGCGCCTGCCTGCCGACGCATCGGCGTAGGCAGGGGGCCAAAATTCCCGCGGACGTGAAAAAGGCGGTCAACGAAGTCTATTGGATGCCAGGCAATGGCAATGTCGTGTTTCCGCTTCTATTGGGGAGAAGGAGCTTTTCGGAAAAACTTTATTCGATAGTACTCTAAATTTGTCATTGACAATTTTATAGTATAGTTTAAAATTGTAAATATGCCGATTCCCCGGAATCTTAAACCCTTCCTTCTTTCTGACCTGGAACAATATGATCAAATGCTTTTCGTTTCGGGCCCCCGGCAATGCGGCAAAACAACCCTGGCCGAAATGATTCTCGACAAGGTCGGGACCGGGCGTTATTGGAATTATGATATTCCGGAAGACCAGATCCTTCTGACCAAGAAACCTTCCTTTTTTGAAGAAATCGACCGCAAGAAGGGTGTTAAACCCCTAATCGTTTTTGATGAGATCCACAAGTATCCTCGCTGGAAAAATGTTCTCAAAGGGGCTTATGACCGCTCCCGCAAGGAATTCCGTTTTTTAATTACCGGCAGCGGACGACTGGATTTGTATCAAAAAGGGGGGGACAGCCTGTCCGGGCGATATCTGCTCCATCATCTCTTCCCCCTTACCATCAATGAACTGGCGGGCAAAAAAATGCCCATGGAAGATTTTCTAAAAAATCCAAGCGACCTTCCAGGAGAGCAGCAAGACACCTGGTCTACTTGGAAAGCGCTTGAAATGCTAAGCGGTTTTCCCGAGCCCTTCACTCGGGGGACGGAAGCCTTTTATCGTCGTTGGACTCATGCCTATAGCAGGCAAATGGTCCGTGAGGAAATTCGCGATCTCACCCAAGTGCGACAGGTAGGGCAAATGGAGATGCTCGCCAGGCTGCTTCCGGACAAAGTGGGCAATCTCTTTTCCATCAATTCGATCCGTGAAGACATCAAGGTCTCTTTTGAAACCATTAAGAACTGGATCGGGATTTTTGAAAATTTCTTTCTGGCCTTTTTGATTCCTCCCTGGAGCAAAAAGTTAACCCGCGCCATCCATAAAGAACCCAAGCTGTACCTCTATAACTGGGCTGCGGTTTCAGATGCAGGGGCTCGATTCGAGAACATGGTAGCTCTCCATTTATACCAGGCGGTTACCTTTTGGAATGAGCGGGGCCTGGGGGAATTTGGTCTTTACTTTGTCCGCGACCGGCAGAAAAATGAAGTGGATTTTTTAATCAGCAAGGGAAAGGGGCCTTTTCTTTTGGTAGAAGGCAAGCTTGGGGAAACCGAACCTGCTCCTGCTTTATTGAAGATCAAAAAGCTTTTTCAGGTCCCCGCTGTCCAGCTGGTGAATAAGCCGGGGATCTCTCGCCTTTTAACCAGAGATGACGAGAAAATTCTGGTGGTTTCCGCTGACCGCTGGTTGATCTCGCTGCCCTGAGAATGGATCGCCGGTGCTCATCGAGGCGATATAGAGAAAAAGGATTGCGGGGAAAACGAGATACAAAAAAAACGAACCCAGTCCAATGAAAAAAAATACAATCTTCCTTGATTTCCGATTGGGACCCTGTTAGGCTTTGGGGAGTGAAGACGATTGTACTGGTCAACCCCCCCTATTCTTTCTGGTCGCCAGAAAAAAATTACCTTCGTCCTTTCATCGGCACCTTGCCCTCCTTTGGGCTTTTGAGTCTGGCCGCTGTTCTCCGGGAACGAGGATATGCGGTAAAGATCATCGAAAGCGCTTCACTGGGCTTAACGTTCTCCCAGACCTTGAAAAATATCCTGCGGGAAAAGCCGCATTACGTGGGGCTGAATTGTACCACGGCATCCGTAGATAACGCCGCGAGGATCGCTCGGGCCATTAAAGAGGTAAACGCTCGGATTTTGACTTTTGTCGGGGGGCCTCATATTACGGCCATCCCTGAAGAAACTTTCCACCGTTACGCGGTTTTTGATTACGGGGTTGTAGGCGAAGGAGAGATGGCCTTTCTGGATCTCCTCCAGGCTGTGGAAGAAGACGGGGGGTTCCGAGGAGTAGAGAGCGCCATTTTTAGAGAGGGAGGGAGGGTTTATGTAAATCCCCGCCGGAAGTTCATCGAAAATTTGGATCGGCTCCCTTTCCCGGCTTATGACCTCCTTCCCTCCTTTCCTCAACAGTACCGCCCGCCATTTTTGAATTACCAGCGAGGTCCGGCAGCCTCCGTCATCTCCTCCCGGGGCTGTCCTCAGGTTTGTACCTTCTGCGACCGGTCGGTCTTCGGCAACCGTTATCGATATTTTTCCGAAGATTATCTCTTCAACCTGATCTCTTATCTGCGCCATCAGTACAGGATTGAGCACCTCATCTTTGCCGACGATCAGTTCGCCGCTTCCAGGCCCCGCTTGATTCGCTTTTGCGAAAAACTGGCCAAGGCCGGGCTGCCGATTCGCTGGAATTGCGATGCCCGGGTGGATTCCGTAGATTCCGCATTGCTAAAAATCATGAAAAGGGCGGGGTGCTGGATGATCAGTTATGGGATTGAAAGCGGCTCCCCGGAAATCTTGGCCGGGATCCGCAAAGGCATTTCGCTCGACCAAGTCGAGCAAGCGGTGCATCTGACCAAAGAGGCCGGAATTCGGGCCAAGGGTCTTTTTATGATTGGCTATCCCCAGGAGACGGAATGCACCCTGCGTGAAACTTTATCCTTAATCCTCCGCTGCCCGTTCGATGAGCTGAACCTCTCTTTCTTGACCCCTTATCCAGGGACAGAAATCTATTCGCAGGCCCAGCGTTCAGCGGGGTTTTCGGAAGATTGGAGCCGAATGAATGCTCTGAATTGCATTTTCAAGCCGGAAGCGCTTTCTGTTGGGGACCTGGAAAAGGCCTATGCCAGGATGATTCGCAAATTTTATATGCGCCCCCGCATAACTTTTTCCTACCTGGGTCTTCTGGCCCGAAGCCCGAACAATTGCGTTCGGTTGGCTGCGGGCATTTCACGATGGCTGCTGACTCGGTGAATTATGGATCTTCGCTTGGGCCTCGGGTTCGGATTTGTTCAGCATCCTCCTGAGCTCTTCTCCCTGCACAACTTCTTTTTCCAGCAGCAGGTGGGCCAATTTCTCCAAAACATCGCGCCGTTCTGACAGAATCTGCCGCACTCTCTGATGGACCTCTTCCACCACCCGGGAAATCTCCTCATCAATTTGAGCCGCTTTCTCTTCGCTGTACGTTTTGCTGCCTGAAAAGCTTTCTGGAAGGAACATCGGCCGGCGCTCGCGCTCGTAGGTCACCAGGCCCAGGCGCTCGCTCATGCCGTATTCCGTAACCATGGAGCGAGCGATGTCCGTAGCCCGCTGCAAGTCATTTTGGGCGCCGGTGGAAATCTCTCCGAAGACCAAATCCTCAGCTATCCGCCCTCCTAAAAGGACGGCCAGCCGGTCCAGTAACTCCGAACGAGTCAGCAAATAACGGTCTTCGGTAGGCTGTTGCTGCGTATATCCCAGGGCCGCGATCCCCCGGGGGATGATGGAGATCTTATGGACCGGTTCGGCATGTTCCAAGGATTCGGCGACGATGGCATGTCCGGATTCGTGGTAGGCGATGATCTCTTTTTCTTTGGGGCTCATCACCCGCTTTCTTTTTTCCAGTCCCGCGATCACGCGGTCAATGGCCTCGTCGAACTCGGCCGCCTCTACTTCCTCTTTGTTCTTCCTGGCGGCCAGCAGGGCCGCTTCGTTGACCAGGTTGGCTAAATCCGCTCCCACAAAACCCGGGGTGCGGGCGGCAATTTTACGGAGGTCCACTTGCGGGGAGAGCAGGACATTTTTAGAATGGATTTTCAGAATGGCCTCCCGACCATTAATGTCCGGCCGGTCCACCAGGACTTGCCGATCAAACCGCCCCGGCCGTAAAAGGGCCGGATCCAGAATCTCCGGGCGGTTGGTGGCGGCCATGATGATGACCCCTTTGTTGGATTCAAACCCATCCATCTCCACGAGAAGCTGATTCAGGGTTTGTTCCCGTTCGTCATGTCCTCCCATGACGTTCATCCCCCGGGCTTTACCCAGGGCATCCAGTTCATCGATAAAGATGATGCAGGGAGCCTGGCTGGTGGCCTGGGAAAAAAGATCGCGGACTCGGGCTGCTCCCACCCCTACGAACATCTCAACGAATTCCGAGCCGCTGATACTGAAAAAAGGAACTTTGGCCTCTCCGGCCACGGCTTTGGCCAGGAGGGTTTTACCGGTTCCCGGCGCTCCCACCAAAAGTACACCCTTGGGAATTCTTCCGCCCAATCTTTGAAATTTTTCCGGGTTCCTTAAAAACTCCACGATCTCCTGGAGCTCTTCTTTGGCTTCATCGATTCCGGCTACGTCGGTAAATGTGATTTTGGTCCCATCTTCGGCAAAGACCTTGGCTTTGCTTTTGCTGAAAGACATTACCCCCATGCCCGGGCCCATCCTTTTCATGGCGTACCTCCAGATCACGAAAAAAATGCCCAGGGGGATGATCCAGGAGAAAAGATTATTTAGGAATTTGCTCTGGTAGAGGCCGGAATAATTTACCTTACGTTCATCCAGCTCTTTGACCAGGTTGGGATCCTCGACACGAACGGTGACGAAATCCTGGTGCTTTTCTTCTTCTCCTCCCTTAAGCGTTCCGTTGATACTCTCCGGGCCAATGATCACTTTACTAACCTGCCCTTCAGCCAGGCTTTGTTTAAACTTGCTATAGGAAATACTCTCCACTTTGGGGGAAAGAAAGTAATGCTGTAAAAGGGTCAGCAGGGAAAAAACGATCAGGAAATACCAGATGCTGAAATGGGCCTTGGGGGGTAAAGCTTCCTTTTTCCGGGCGGGGTCGTGAGAACCGAAGAAAGAGCTGAGCTTTTCCCTAAAATTATCCTCTGGTCTTTTCTCTTGGTTTGATGGCATATCCGCCTCCTTGAAAAAACTCGCCAAGAAAGTTTAAGATTTGGGTTGGTCTTCGTTTCCCTTGAGGGTCTTTAAGATCTCCTCCGAGATGATTAAATCTGCCGGTGCCCCTCTTTCCTGCAGTTGGGCCACTATTTTTCTCCGATCCGCTTCTGATTTGTTTTGGACCAATTTGAACTTTCCTATGATCTCCTCCACCATAAGGGCGTAGACCCCCGTAGCCGGAAGAACCTTTAGATAGAGCGGATCCCCGGGAGATATTTTCTTGTACCGCCCTTCCGGTTGATATTTCTGCATAAGCTGGTTGAGAACGGCGCATTTCTCTTCGGGGTCATCGATCGCCCTGCACTTCCCGCGCACCTGCACAGATTTAAAGGCAGTCGTGGCGGCGGCGGCATTCTCTTCCGAAGCAAAATGGGAGGGGATATAGCGTTGCACGGATACCACCGCAAAGGTGGCCCGGGGGTCTTGCTGTAAACATTCGTAACGTTCTCCGGCCACCGCCCCATGCCATAGAATCCGTCCATCGAAGACAAAATTCAATGGGGTAATCCTCGGCCATCCATCGGCTCCGTTGAAGGCCAAGTACCCGACTTCGGCGTTTTCAGGACCTCGGCGAGCAATTCCTGATCTTTGACCGCAAATTCTTTTCTTCTCACCGCTCCCCCCGAATACTAAGAGGGTTCAAGGATTCATGGGTTCAAGGATCCCAGAGTTTTTCCTTGTCGTATTTATTATTTCCTTCGCCCCCTGGCCCCTTGAATCCTTTCAATTCTCCCGGTACAAACTTCAAGAATAGTTTATAATAGCACACATGGCGGGGCCAGAAAATAAAGAATTAGTCAAGGTCATTTTGGATCGCATTCGTCACCGGGGAAAGATTCCTTTTGTAGAGTTCATGGACCTGGTCCTTTATCATCCCCAACATGGATATTATCATTCTCCCCGCCAGAAGATCGGGCCGGAAGGAGACTACTATACCAGCCCCAATGTCCACCCCATCTTTGGCCACCTCATCGCCCGTCAGCTCCGTCAGATGTGGGAGCTCCTGGATCGTCCTTCCCCTTTCATCGTCACCGAGATGGGTGCAGGAAAAGGATTGCTTTGTTCGGATATTCTAAAATATTGCCAAAGCCATTTGCCGGATTTCTTTAAAAACCTACTCTATCGCTTGGCGGAGCAAAGTCCGTCTTTCGTAAAAGAACAGAAAAATTTGCTGGCTAAATTTTTAACTGCCGGGAAAGTAACTTGGATTCCCCCTCATGTTCTCCTCCGGGGTGAAAAACCATTTACCGGCTGTTTGCTTTCCAATGAACTGGTTGATTCTTTCCCCGTGCACATCGTTTACCAAGGCCAAGAGGATCTTCAGGAAATCTTTGTTACTCACGACGGCAAAACTTTCCAAGAAACGATGGGCTCTCCCTCTACCCCCCTCCTCCAAGAGTATTTTCGCTCTTACGCCTGCCCTTTAGAAGAAGGACAACGCGCCGAGGCCAATTTGAAGGCTTTAGAATGGATTGAGGGCGTAAGTCAAACTCTTCAGCGTGGATTCATTATGACCATCGATTACGGGTATGAGGCAGAAGAGTTATATCACCCTGCCCGCCGGCAAGGGACCTTGCTTTGTTATTTCCGTCATACAACTTCTACCAACCCTTACGAACGCCTTGGCTACCAAGACATTACCACGCATGTAAACTTCAGTGCTTTGAGAAGAAGAGGAGAAATCTTCGGGCTGCGCCCCGTGGGTTGCACAGAGCAATACAAATTTTTGGCTGCCTTGGGTTTGTTGGATAATCTGAAGAAAGGGGAAAAAAGCTCCCTTCACCCTTCCAGCCCGGAATTCTTAAAAAATAAGCTGGCCATGAAAAGTTTCCTGGTTCCCGGGGGCATGGGAACTCTTTTTAAGGTTTTCGTTCAGAGTAAAGGTCTGGAAGAAGTTAATCTCTTAGGGTTCCGGGATCCTTTTATGCGCCCCAACAATAATCCATGAAATTTATCTTGAACCAAAAACAAAAATCGGGGTAAATTAACTGGGTAAAAATCTAGTCTGCGAAAGGAGATGAAAATGAACCCAACCCTCAAGGTGCTGGTAAGCGATAACCTTGCGCCGGAAGGGAAAGCTATCTTAGAAAAGGCGCCGGGGATCGAAGCCGACGTAAGGGCCAAAGTCCCTGCCGATGAGCTCAAAACCATCATCAAAAACTACCATGGCCTGATCGTCCGCAGCGCCACCAAAGTTACTCCCGAGGTTATTGCCGTCGCGGATAACCTCCGGGTAATTGGGCGGGCCGGATCAGGGGTGGATAACATAGACCTGCCGTCTGCCTCCAAAAAAGGCGTGGTCGTCATGAACACCCCCGGCGGGAACACCCTCTCGGCGGCGGAACACACCCTTTCCCTGATCCTCGCCTTGGCCAGGCACATTCCCCAGGCGACGGCCTCCATCAAGGCCGGCCAATGGGAGAAGAACCGTTTTATGGGTACCGAAATTGGGGATCGTACCTTGGGCATCATCGGCCTCGGCAACATCGGCGCGGTTGTAGCTCAACACGCCGAATCCTTGGGCATGAAAGTTATCGGTTACGATCCCTATCTTCCTTCGGAAGTCGCGGCTAAAAAGAATGTAGAATTGCTTTCACTGGATGACCTCTTCGCCCGTTCCGATTTTATCACCATGCATACCCCGCTGACCTCCAGTACGAAAAATTTATTAAACGCCTCCGCCTTCGCCAAGATGAAAAAAGGCGTCCGCATCATTAACTGCGCCCGCGGAGGTATTATTGATGAAGTGGCTCTCCATGAGGCCATCGTCAGCGGCCAAGTCGCCGGGGCTGCCCTTGATGTTTTCGAAAAGGAACCTCCGGGCAAGAATCCGCTCCTGGAATTGGAGCAGGTCATCTGCACCCCTCACCTGGGGGCTTCCACTACCCAGGCCCAGGTCAAAGTTTCCGTAGCCATTGCCGAGCAATTGGTGGAATATCTCCTCCAAGGAACGGCTCGCCATGCCGTTAACCTTCCGTCCGTGAGCGCGGAGATTCTCGCCCTCCTCAACCCCTACCTTCTCCTCGCCGAGAAGATGGGCAAGTTCCAGGCGCAGATTACCCCCGGAAGCATCCAGGAAGTCCATCTTTCTTACAGCGGCGGCGTTGTGGATATGGATACTTCCATGATTGCCATGTCCCTCCTGAAAGGCCTCCTCGATCCCATCCTCGAAGAAAAGGTGAATTACGTCAATGCCCCTATTCTGGCGAGGGAACGGGGGATCAAAATCGTGGAATCGAAAAGCCGTGCCTCCGAGGATTATGCCACCCTGCTGACCGTTAAGGTTCAGACCGAAAGCGCTCAAAACACAGTAGCGGGCACTCTCTTCGGCAAAAACGAGCCGCGGATCGTGCGCATCAACGAATTCGTCACCGAAGCGGTCCCCGCCGGGAATATCCTCTTCTTCCACAACCAGGATAAACGCGGCGTGATCGGAAACGTGGGTAGTACTCTGGCTTCCCATGGCATCAATATCGGCCAGATGCATTTGAGCCGGGACCAGATCGGCGGGACGGCCATCTCTCTGGTCCACGTGGATGGGCCGGTTTCCCAGGAAGTCTTGATCGCTCTGCAAGGGCTTCCGCATATCCTTTCAGCCGTCCAGATAGAATTGTGACCAAAAATATTACTTAGCCCTCTGTCCCGGAGATTGCCAGGTTAACTTAAAGGTCTTTTTCTGAAACCAAAGCGCATCAAGGAGATAATGAACCATGCCTAAAGAACGTTTAATCGTAATCGGCGGAAATGCCGCCGGAATGAGCGCAGCCTCCCAGGCTGGCCGGCAGCGTCCGGAGCTGGAAATCATCGCCTTGGAACAGAGCCCCCACACCTCTTATTCCGCCTGAGCAATGCCCTACTACATCGGCAGGGTTGTCGATGATGCCCAATCCTTGGTGGTCCGCTCCCCCGAAGCCTTCCGGAAGCAGGGCATCGATGCCCGAATCTTCCAGGAAAAGGAGCTGCAGCAGCTGGGACTTTCTTACGTCCATGCCAAAATTGCAGGCCATACTCGAGCCCGCTACTACCCCGGCACGGGCCAGATCACAGTGAAAATCCTGGCTGAAAAGGGGAGCGGACGCCTCCTGGGCGGCCAGATCGTTGGCAAGGAGGGAGCGGGAAAAAGGATCGACGTGCTCGCCACGGCGCTTCAGGGCGGGATGACGGTGGAGGATGTCATCAACCTGGATTTGGGGTACTCCCCTCCCTTTTCCCCCGTCTGGGACCCGGTCGCCATCGCCGCGCGGCAAGTAGCCAACCTTGTATGAAGGGAGCGAGGCGGCGTATGGGATATATGAAGGATCATTTTTAAAGCCAAACGATTTTCAACTCCGACTCCAAGGCTCGAAATTCCGGGTCCCCAGTATAGATTTCGCTGTTCCTCTGCTGCGCAAGTGCTGCCGCAAAGCAATCCGCCAAAGAAATTTTCTTCGACGCCTTAATCTTTCCAGCGAGCTCGGCCATCGCCTGATCCGCGGCAACGATCTCCATCGGAAGAGCCAAGACTTTTTGGCGGACTTCGGACCATCGCCCTGTACCAACTTTCCGTTCAATCATATAACGGACTTCCGCCCAGTTCGGGGAGGCCATTAGAAGGGGCTGGTCAATTTCGAGTGCTTTCTCAAACAACGCGGCAACTTTCTCAGCCCCTTTCTCCTGAAAAAGAAAGGCTAAGAGAGCATAACTATCGAGAACGGGGTTTGGCAAACCTTCCCTCCTCTCGATCCTTCTCTTTCGCGCGTTCCTTGAGCAGTTCCTGGGTCACGGAGGTTTCACTTTTGAGCAGACCGCAGAGACTGCGGATGTATTCTCTCGTAAGCGGCTGGATCAAAATTTCGTTATCCCGCTCAATGAAGCGCACTTTGGTCCCTGGTTTGATGCCATACCGCCGGCGAAGACGGGCCGGAACCACAAGTTGTCCCTTGCTGGTAATGTAAGCTGTCTCCATAATGCCATACCTCCCAAAAATAATCTTACAATGATTTCATTAATAAGTCAAAATAATAAAGTAAGAATAGTGCAAAAGGGTGTATATCCGATATCGCGGCCTACTTAAATATTTTCAACCCTCTTTGACCGGCTCTCTGATTCATTACATCAGCTCTCTACCCAAAAAACTTGAAAAGAATATTAAGTTTGCTGATGCGGTAATGGGACATTGGGGCCTGGAAAAGAATCTTGCTGTCGTTTTTACTTACGACGAAAAAGGCTTCAAGCGGATTGAAGGGCTTGACGTCAGGAAGCCGCGTTAATAGATATCAAACTCACCATTCGATTTAAACGATCATCGCTCCCATTCAAAATTTCAATGCCCTCGCTTATGAAAAGTTCACTTTGCACCTACGTCCCGGTTGAGAACCAGGTGTTCGCATTCAGTCCCATTCGAATACCTTCTGAATTGCTGGGCGGCCATACTCAGCCGGTCCAGTGAATGTGACAAGGTTCGGAAGAATCTCGGATCTCCCTCCTCCATGAGTGTGCCCACAGAGCACGGTCATTCTCTTATCAGGATGATTGCGCATCGCCTCGGCTAAGAAATCTCCCACGGCCTTGCAGGAAAAAAACGGCAACCAGTCGGGATCGCAGTACCGTCCGTCATACCACGAGGCTTCCTTGAATGGCGGCACATGGGTCAGGACCACCACATGTTCCGCAGACTGAAGGGCGTCGGGGAGGACTGACTTGAAGTGCTCTGCCGCTTCATCACCAAGCTGGGTAAGTCGTTGAAGCAGACCTGCTCGACAGAGGCCAGCCAACTCAGCGATTAGCCGGAAGTCGTTGAGTTGAACATGGGAGTGTTCGAAGTCACCAAGCCTCCCATCCCCCCAGCCGTCATGCCCGACCAGGCACGTGGTAGTGGTTAGCGGCACAGCACCGCTTTCGCTTAGCCAATGCAAGTTGGAGGACTGGTGAACAAGGTCTGTGATGGCTGATCTGACTCCTGCGATTGATCCGTGGTAAAAATCGTGATTCCCAAGGACGAAGTAGATAGGGACTGCAAGCGCGTGCTGTAAACGGGAAAGATATGTGGAGACAGTGTGTGCTTGCGCAATGTCACCGGCAATCAGCACGCCGTCAGCTTTGTTGTCAGCCAGCGATCGGACAAAGGACTCGATCTCCGGATTCCCGAGGAACTCCAAATGGATGTCGTTCAACCAGATTGCCTTCATCTTCATGCGAATCGGGATAGGGAGAAGCCTCGCGGCTCCCCCCTCCCACACCATCCGGCATTCGGATCACGTATACGGTGGTTCGGCAGAGCAAGTCAACCGGGGAACCGTTCGGGCCTTCGGTCCAGACTGACCTACTATACCCTCTGCTGCCTTCTCCTCCACGATCAACGCCGATTTCTCAACGTTCAGTCCCGCCAACGGCGGGATCGCACGCGACTTCCCAGGGCACAGAGGAGACCTCCCGGGGTAAGACACAGAACTTTCCATGCGTAGACGCCAGATTTATAAAGTCCCGCTTATAGCGGGATTCGTCGCCCCGCATCTTTGGATTGGGCTTCCTCCAGACCCCACCTCACGATGACGCCCTTGCTCTTCTCCTAACCTTCGGCTCCACGAATACCTGGCATGGGGACTTCCACCCCATCAGTTCTGTGACATGCCCGGCATACACGCCGCCGGTCACCTGCAGGCCGCGAAGCGGACTGGCAGGTGCAGCGGCTAGTTAGGCCGGTCCGGTCGCTGTCGCTTTACCAGCGCGCCCTCGACAGTCCGCTTTGCGGTCGTGAACCTCTCAAACATCCCTAGGGGCACCTGCGGGCTCAAAGAGACCGCGCCGCCCCCCAGCTGTCCTATGTCGAGAATGGCATCCCTGGTGGCTGGCTCGGACATGAACAGAGCTGCTAGCTCATCCAGACGTTCGTGGTACACTCTCATTTCCTCGCGGAGTGCCAAGAGGTCTCTCGGAGCCGACGCCACATTCATGATTGTCAGGACACGCGGCCCGATCCTCCCGAGGATCTCCTCGAGCGCTAGTTGTTCGCGATCGGGGCACGAAGTTACCGGCTCATCCACCATGCCGCCGGCTACCCAGGTGTGCAGCCGTGCCTGGTACTCGCGGAGCTCCGCTGGTGTGATGCCTCTGGATTGGCTAGATCTGCTGTCATACCAATCGTGATGCTCCAGGCAAAGAAACGCCAGATTTGTCTCCTGGCTGTTCTCGGCGTTCCCGTCAATGTGGGCGATCTGTCCCCGTTTCTGGGATCGGTCATTGCTAAGGCCGAAGCACAACACGCAGCGTCGGGCCGATTTTGTCAGCACGGCCTCTTCGATCTCGGCTGGTACTTTTCTTCGCTTCGCCATGCTTGATATTACCTATCGGTCTAACGGTAAAGATTGTATCCGGAGTGGAGCGAAGCGAAATTCCGGATACAATCGGTTTAGAGGAAGCCGCAGTCCGGCTGCTATGGGGCTTCAATCGAGCGGCTTTGTTCTATCGAATGCCTGCATTTTCCCATGATGATTGCTCTTTGACAATTGAATAGGATTCTGGCGACGATTTTGTAACCTTTGCGAAGCCAGGGGTACGTTCTTTCCGAAATTGCTCCATAAATATCCCCCAATCCCCCGCCCCATCACGCGGTGCAAGACCCCAGGGGTCTCCAACCTGGCCAATCTTGGCATGACCCCAATATACTTTATCCAATGAGAATCTTCAGGCAATTTCAGAAAGAACGTCCCCCCCTCACGTTTTCACGTCACTCATTTGAGGTAGGTCGGAAGTGCCTTCGGCAGTAATCCGTTATCTCGGCTCCCTGCAAAGCTTTGGACGCTGGCCCCTCCCGGATATAGAGCTGCGGCGCGGATGACTCGCCTTTCGGATAGATCCAGACCTCGCGATCAGTGGGCTCGCACTCAACAACGCAGACGCTCCGGCCGGAGTATTTTGCCATTCGATGTTTCCATCTTCCCACGGGAGGCGGCCTGAGTCGGTCGCGGACGATGTTGTTGAGGTGCAGTGAGAACTTGTCTGAGTTGGGGAAGCCATCCTCTTCGATTCCAACTATCATACCCTTGTCATCAACCCCGATCAGAAGCACGCCGCCGTCGGTATTACAGAAGGCCGCTATGGTTTTAAGGACGGCATCTTCCATTTTGCTGTCAGTCTGGCCGGTGTGGAGGTTCTTCCGAAGAGTACCCTTGAACTCCTGCTTGGTGCTCTCACCTCGCGCGATCAGAGTGAGGAGTTCATTGCCAACGAGACTGAGCTGGGTCTCGGCGAGCTTCTGTATTTCGGATGGTTGGAGCAGCGGGATTCGTATTTCTTGAAGATCCTTGATCGCCAGTCTCGGGATATGCGCTCCCTGCGTCTTCCGGGCCGCATCTTGCAGAAAGCGTTCTCTCCCCGTAGAAGTGTTCAGGTAATCGCGGAGAAAGGTGTCGTCCCACGGCCTAATGAGAGCGAGGCTGTCACCGGCAACGGCCAGAGGATCGGAACTTTTGAAGATATAGAGTTTCCGTTCGGCGAAAAGAGTTGAAACGATGATGTCGCCTTCGCGTAGGACGGATCGCTTAAAACTGGGTCGATCGGAATCGGACACGAAGTCATCCTGGTCGAAGTACCGAAGCACAAGGCCGGACAGATTCCGCCCCGTGAGCACTCTGTACGGACCCTGCTTGCATCGCTCGGTAGGCCTCGGGGCGTAGCCCGGGTACACCTGGGCCAGCATGCTGAGCGGAGCAAGCTTCTTTCTCGTCATAGAACTTTCCGATCCTTTACGCATAACGGCGAGTTGAGCGGTTCGGAATCGGGCTGGCGAGTTTACTCGCCGAGTCCGAGGAAATGGGTAGAGTAGAGAGCTGGCGTAGTGGCGAATGCCCTATCTCCAGCTCTCCCTCATCAAACCGGACATTCAGTTTTCCCGAATCCGGCTTTCCGATCATCTTCTTCCAGAGGCTTTCGCACATCCGCTTGGCCCTCTGGCATAGTTTCCTCTGAAGTTCCCGAACATTACTGGAGTTAACAGCTTTCGCAATCTCCTGCCCTTTCCTCCTTCAGAAACCCGACGAAAGCATTGCCCCTTCCCTCTCCCAAAGTTTTACTGCTTTGAGATCCAA
>JAHJQK010000010.1 GCA_018819135.1 Pseudomonadota bacterium
GTCCATGGCGTCCCCCAGGCCATTGATCAGGAAATTGCCCGGTTGAAACTGGAGTCAATGGGAGTCCGGATCGATGTGATCACGGAGGCGCAGAAGAAGTACCTCAGTTCCTGGGAAGTGGGAACGTAAAAAAACGCTAGGTGCAGAGCGCTAAGCGTTTTCAATGGCGAACGGAAAGGAAAAGATAAACTCCAACCAGCGCAAAAATGAAATTCCCCAGCCAAGCAGAGAGGAATGGCGGAAGGGTTCCTGCCTTACCTAACTCCAGGCTGAAAGAGAAAGCGACCAGGTAGGCAAAGCTGATCAGGATACTGAAGCCTACTCCCAAAGCAACCCCGGCCCCCCGTTCTTTCCTTAAAGCGATGGGAATTCCCAGAAAGGCCATGATTACGCCGATGAAAGGATACGAAAAGATGGCGTGCATGGCGCAGCGGTATTTGGTGGAGTTGTATCCATCGTGCTCGATTTTGTGAACATATTCTCTTAGCTCGCGGTAGTTCATCTCATCAGGATTTTTTTCGGCAATGCGGAAGTCATTGGGGGTCTCCGGCAAAGCAAGGGTGAGTTCGGGATATTTTTTCCGGACAGGAAATCCCTCGGCAGCAAAATGGGTCACAGAAACGTTGGAGAAGATCCAGCGGCCATCTTGCCAATGGGCACTGCGAGCATCGACCCGCTCGATGATGCGAAAGTTCTGATCAAAACGGTAAAGAGTGACACCTTCCAGGAAATCCTTTTCCGGATGGTAAAGCTGGATATTGTAGATAGCCTGGTGGCTGTGAATCCAGATCTGATTTTGCTTAAAAGCAGCCATTGGTTTCTTTTTATGGATAATAAGATCCCGGAGCATGCGGACATTTTGATTGGCCGAAGGCACGATAAACTCGCTCATTCCCAAAAGGATGAAATAAAGAATGATCACCACCCCCAGGATGGGAAAAGTGATCCGCCGTAGGCTAATGCCCCCAGATTTCATGGCCAAGATCTCATTATGCCGGGACATAAGGCCAAGGGTAATAATGGAAGAGAGTAATATCGAAGCCGGAGCCACCTGGAAGACAATGGAAGGAAATTTGTTTAAAAAATAAGCCCCCATCAACTCTACGGTGGCTTTGTTGACCAGGAAGGCGTTAATTCGTTCAAAAAACTCCACCACCAGATAAATGGTACTGAAGGCCCCCAAACTCAAGAAAAAATTTTGGGTAAATTCCCTGGCCAGATAGCGGGGAAGAATTTTCATTCTGAAGATCTCCCTCCGCGGGGTTCCGGGGCATCGCTCCAGCCTTGGCGGAGTTTAACAATCCCTTTGTTGAGCCAGACCATCAAAAGAACAGGAGATTCATTGGCAGTCTTGACGAGCAGGTAAATGCCCAAAACAAGGAAAATAGCGTTGGGGAACCACATGCCAACTTCGAGAGGGATCGCCCCCCGTTCAGCCAGGGAGGTACCCGCGTTGGTCAAAAGATAGTAGACAAAGAGAACCCCGATGGACCAGGCGAAACCAATGGATTTTCCCGCCCGGGCGGCCTGGGATTGCAGCCCCAGGGGAATACCGATGATGCTAAAAACCAGGCAGGCAAAAGGAATAGAAAATTTTTCATGGATTTTGATCCATTGGGACTTGAAATCAGCTTTCTTGGACCGGAGGGTTTGAACGGCCTCGATCAATTCCTTTAAGGACATGTCAGCGGGATTTTTTTCTCCATTTTGTTTTCCCTTCAAACCGGTCTTTAAAGCAAGGCGGAGGCTGTAGGTGCTGAAATCGATCTTTTGGTAGACTTCCGGGTGCCGGCCTAATTTGTGAATGGCCCCGTTCTTTAATTTCAAGGTAACCGTAAGCTGTTGCGGATCAGAGAGGATCTCCCCTTCCCGAGCGATAATCGTGTTAACTTCGGAGGGATTGCGGGAGTCTGAAATAAAGACATTTTCCCATTTAAAGGTCTTAGGAATAATTCGCTCTATGTAAAGGACGAGCCCTTCAAAATCATCGTTAAATACTCGATCCTGAACACCGACGTGCGCATTACTACTGGCTACCCGGTAGAGGAGGGAACGGGAAGCATAATTGGCCTTGGGGAGGGAGTAGACCGAAAAGAAGGTTGTGGCCGAGTAGGCCAGGAAAGCAAGCATCAATACCGGAGGGATCATTTGGTACAAGCTTACGCCGGAAGCTTTAAAGGCGGTAATCTCATTATCACCCGATAGGCGGTTAAAGGCCAGCAGCACCGATAACAGCGTGGCCATAGGAATGGTCAGGACGAGGAAAGAGGGCAAAAGGTAGTAGAGAAGCCTTAGGAGGTAGGACAAAGGAATGCCCTTATTGACGAATAGTTCGGTAAGCTGTAAAATCCTTCCGGTAAGCAGGATGAAAGTAAACCCGACCAGTCCGAGGGCAAAAGAGGGGAGAAGCTCTTTCAACAGGTAGCGGTAAAGGGTTGCTTTCATGGAACGATATTAACTTAAAGCATAGGGTTTTGTAAATCACAACCTAACAGGGACGGTAAAAAAATATCTAACGCGACTAAAGGAATTTATGATGTCGATTCGCATGATGCTTGAAGAGAGGGAAAAGAAATTTTTATCGCCCTTTGCCCAGCTTAGCTCCGAGAGTCGAGGAAGAAAGATCTTGGAGGATGAATGCAGCATCCGACCCGCCTTCCAGCACGACCGCGACCGGATCATCCACTCCAAATCTTTCCGTCGCCTCAAGCATAAAACCCAGGTTTTTTTAACTCCCACCGGCGACCATTATCGCACCCGCCTTACTCATACTCTGGAAGTCTCCCAGATAGCCCGCACCTTGGCTAAGGCCCTGGCGCTGAATGAAGACCTCACCGAAGCCATCGCCCTGGGACACGACCTGGGACACACCCCTTTTGGCCATGCCGGTGAAGAGATCCTTAAAGAGATTTGCCCGGGAGGATTTCATCATGCGGACCAGAGTTTACGGGTGGTTGATTTCCTGGAAAAAGACGGGAAAGGGTTGAACTTAACTTTTGAAGTCCGCGACGGAATTCTTAAGCACTCCAAAGGCAAAGGGGATGTATTCCCGGAGGACCCGGAGGACGCACCTTGTACCTACGAGGGGAGGCTGGTACGCATCGCGGATATTATTGCCTACATCAATCATGATATTGATGATGCCATGCGCGCCGGATTGATTTCCCCCCAGGATATTCCACAAGATTGCGTGGAGCGCCTGGGCGAATCCCACGGGCAGAGAATCGATTCCATGGTGCGGGACATCCTGGAACAAGCCCAGGATTCCGACCCATTGAAGATTGGCTTGAGTGAGGGGGTGATGGAGGCCACGGTGAAACTCAGAAATTTCCTGTACGACCGCGTCTATGACCTGCCGGAAGTTCACGGGGATTTCATCAAGTCGGCCAAAATCATCCGGGAACTCCATGCCTATTTTTTAGAAAGGAAAAAAGAATTCCGGGAAGAAGCGGGGGAGGCGTTTGCCCATGAGCCGGTCGAGCGGGCCATTCTGGATTTCATCGCTGGCATGACGGATCGTTACGCCATCAAACTTTATGAAAAAATCTTCCTTCCTCAACCCTGGTTGATTATTTGAAGGTTCATTTTTTATTTCCAAACTTACTTGACTGCTGGGGTTTTTTATGGTAATTGCAGGAAAATTACAGGGAAAGTGTCAGTTTATCGTTTTAAAAAAACACGCTAAATTTCATTGAAAATTGAAAAATGCATATCACTTTAGCTTTTTGAAAACCTTTCCAAAAAGGGGGATTTTTAAGGTCGTCATTCCTGCGAAAGCAGGAATCCAGGATTTTTCCTGATGGGTTCTGGATTCCCGTTTTCACGGGAATGACAAAACGTAGACTTTTTTCAAAGGGCTAAACTGTTACCAGGGGAGGGATTATGACCAATGGAGAAAAAGAAGAAATTATCGAATTAACCGAGGTCGTAGAGGAATCCTCCAGCTCCGCGGAAACTCCACCTTCTTTCGAAGACTATGAATCAGAGGTCCGGGCTCTTCGAGAGGCGTTGAACGCCCGGGCTGAAAGGTGGCTGAGTACAGAGGGGGTACAGGTTTTAAATCAAGGGGTCCGGGAGATGATGCCCCGCATCGCCGCGGAAGCCTTCGGGAAAGAGATTGAAAAGTTGCAAGCAGAAGTGGAAAAGATGCAGGCGCAGAAGGAAGCCCTGCAGATGAAAACCGAAGAATGGATGGCCTCAGATGGAATGCGGGTATTAGAGCGGGTAGCCCGGGAGATGTTTCCCTTGATTGCTACAGAAGTATTGAGACAAGAAATCGAGAAACTCAAAGTGGATGCCGAGGAGAAGGTGTGAAAAAAGAGCAAGAAATAAAAACCTGGGAAAAAGTTTATAACCCCCCAAAAGTGGAAGAAAAATGGTATCAGTTCTGGGAGGACAAGAGTCTTTTCCGGGCGGATGAGGGATCCGTCCGTCCTCCTTTTTCCATCGTCATCCCTCCTCCCAACATAACCGGTTCTTTACATATGGGCCACGCCCTGAACAACACCCTCCAGGATGTTTTGGCCCGATACAAGCGCATGGATGGCTTCAACGTGCTTTGGCTTCCGGGAACGGACCACGCGGGAATTGCGACGCAAAATGTGGTGGAAAAACAGTTGGCCGAAGAAGGAACCAACCGGCATAAACTGGGCCGGGAAGCATTCGTCAAACGGGTATGGAAGTGGAAACAAGAGTTCGGTGGCCAGATTATCAAACAACTGAAAAAATTAGGGAGCTCTTGTGATTGGAGCCGCGAGAGATTCACCATGGATGAAGGCCTTTCCCTGGCGGTGAAAGAAGTTTTTGTGCGCCTTTACCGGGAAGGCCTGATTTATCGGGGCGACTACATCATCAATTGGTGCCCCCGTTGCCAGACAGCTCTCTCGGACTTGGAAGTAGAACACGAACAAGAGCAGGGGCACCTTTATTACATCAAATACCCCCTGGAAGGCTCCAAGGAATATCTGGTCGTGGCCACCACCCGACCGGAGACAATGCTCGGGGATACTGGAGTTGCCGTCCATCCCGAAGATAAACGATACATGAAGTTTATCGGGGAAAACGTCATCCTTCCTCTGATGAACCGGAAAATCCCTGTAATTGCCGATGGATATGTTACTCAGGAATTCGGTACCGGAGCCCTGAAGGTTACTCCGGCCCATGACGCCAACGACTTCGAAATCGGCCGCCGGCATGGACTGGAGGTAATACGGGTAATAGACGACGCCGGGAAAATGAATACCCAGGCTGGAAGATATGCCGGCCAACAGCGGTTTCAATGCCGCAAGGAAGTCGTCAAAGACCTTAAGGATCTTAATTTATTAAAGAAAATAGAAAACTTTCTTCATAATGTCGGCCATTGTTACCGTTGCAAGACGGTTATCGAGCCTATGGTTTCCAAGCAGTGGTTCGTGCGTGCTGAGACCCTGGCTCGTCCGGCCATCGAAGCCGTGCAGAAAAGGGCCACCGGGATTATCCCACCGGTTTGGGAGAGTACCTATTTTGAATGGATGAATAACATCCGCGACTGGTGCATCTCCCGCCAGATCTGGTGGGGCCATAGGATCCCGGCTTGGTATTGCAGCGATTGCGGAGAAGTAACCGTCTCGGTTCAACCGATTGACCAATGCGCAACTTGCGCCAGTTCCCGGGTGGAACAAGAACAAGACGTCCTGGATACCTGGTTCAGCTCAGCACTCTGGCCCTTTTCCACTTTGGGATGGCCGGAGAAGACAAAAGATCTGAAAGTTTTTTATCCGACTTCCGTTTTGGTGACAGGTTTTGATATCCTCTTTTTCTGGGTGGCGCGGATGATGATGATGGGGATCAAGTTCATGGGAGATGTCCCCTTCAAAGATGTTTACATTCATGCTTTGGTACGGGATGCCGACGGGCAAAAAATGAGTAAATCCCGGGGGAATGTCGTAGATCCGCTGGTCGTCATTGAAAAGTTCGGTACGGATGCTTTTCGCTTCACCCTATCCGCTTTTGCCGCGCAAGGCCGAGATGTACGGCTGTCCGAAGAACGCCTGGCGGGGTACAGGAATTTTGCCAACAAGATCTGGAATGCTTCCCGATTTACCTTAAGTAACTTACAGGGATACAACCCCCATCAGGCACCAGGGCAGATGGGTTTAACGCTGGCTGACCGCTGGATCTTAAGCCGGGTAAATCGCACCATCGGCGAGGTGCGCCAGGGCTTGGACAGTTATAAGTTTAATGAAGCTGCCTCGGCGATCTACCAATTTCTGTGGCACGAGTTATGCGATTGGTATATCGAGCTGATCAAGCCGGTCCTTTATCAAGAAAATGATCCCGAGCCAAAATGGGTGGCTCAGAATACTCTCGTTCGGGTATTGGACATCGCGCTTCGACTCCTCCATCCTTTCATGCCCTTCATTACCGAAGAAATCTGGCAATTGCTCCCGGGCAGTGATGGGTCCATCATGGTGGCCGAGTTTCCTAAAGTTCAAGAAGGGGAAGTGCAGCCGGAAACGGAAGCGGAAATGGAACTGGTCATGGGGGTGATTGGAGCCATCCGTAACCTTCGTAGCGAATTGAACGTTCCTCTTTCCAAAACGGTGGAAGTCATCCTCTATAGCGAGAAGGGGGATGCCCTGCACCCTTTAAAGATGAACCGGGTTTACATAGAAAGCCTGGTTCATACCGAGAAAATTTCCTTGCAATCAGCAGGCGAGAAGCCCAAAACGGCAGCAACTGCCATAGTCGGGGATATAGAGGTATTTTTACCCTTAAAGGGATTAATTAACCTTGATGATGAAGAAAGGCGGATTATCAAAGAAATCTCTAAAGTAGAAGAAGAAATGACCCGGACGAACCTGAAACTGCATAACGAAGAATTTTTGCGGAAAGCCCGCTTAGAGGCAGTGGAGAAAGAAAAGGAGAAAGCGAGAGCCTTGGCGGAAAAGGGAGCCAAGCTGAAAGAGGGGTTGGAAAGAGTGCAAGGGTGGAAGAAGGGAATCTAACGATTGCGGAATGCGGATTGCGGAATGCGGATTGCGGAATGCGGAATGCAGATTGCGGAATGCGAAGTGCGAAATATTTTAACTCCGCATTCCGAATTTCGCATTTCGAATTTGAAAGGAGTTTCGTATGTATTTCCCCGTTTATCGTCCGCGGCGTTTGAGAAAGAATGAGAATTTCAGGAGAATGATTCGGGAGACGAAATTGTCCAGGGATGATTTCATCTACCCTCTCTTCGTTATTCATGGCCGAAAAGTTAGAAACGAGATTCGCTCCATGCCCGGGATCGCCCAGTTGTCCGTGGAATTGGCGGTCAAGGAAGCGGTAGAGGCTTCCAACCTGGGTATTCCAGCAATCATCCTCTTTGGTATACCGAAAAAGAAAGATCCTCGGGGCTCCGAAGCCTATGCCCGCTCCGGAATCATCCAGCAAGCCATCCGGGCCATCAAAGACAGGCTTCCGGAACTCGTGGTCATTACCGACATTTGCCTCTGTGAATATACCAGCCATGGGCACTGTGGGGTGGTGATCAAGGATCGGGTGGATAATGATGCTACCCTTGAACTTTTGGCTAAAATGGCTCTCTCCCACGCCGAAGCCGGCGCGGATATGGTCGCTCCATCGGACATGATGGATGGACGGGTAAAGGGTATTCGCGAGATTCTTGATCAGAACGGATTGGAAAACATTCCCATCATGTCTTATGCTGTTAAGCATGCCTCTGGATTTTACGGTCCTTTCCGTGAGGCCGCGGAATCCACGCCTCAATTTGGAGACCGCAGATCTTACCAAATGGACCCGGCCAATGCCCGTGAAGCTCTGCGGGAAGCAAGGCTGGACGTTCAGGAAGGGGCAGACATCATCATGGTCAAGCCCGCTCTCCCCTACCTGGACATCATCAGGGCCGTTCGGGAAGAGTTTGATCTTCCGGTGGGCGCCTACAACGTGAGCGGTGAGTATTCCATGATCAAAGCCGCAGCGCAGCGCGGATGGTTGGATGAAGAACGCGTGATGATGGAAGTCCTCACGTCCATCAAACGAGCTGGAGCCGACCTGATTTTAACCTACTTTGCCAAGGAAGCGGCAAAGGTGTTGCAAAGGTAAACGTAAAGTGTTAAAAGTAAGGTGCAAGGTGCAATCAGGAAAGCCTCCAACCTAAAGCTTAAGAAGAGAAAGGGGGTGATGAAGAGTCTTCGGTGGATAAAAATCCATGATCCAGAGTCGCTGATTTTTAGAACAACCTTAAACCTGAAGAAAAAAACTTGATTGTCTAGGAAATTCCTTTTTGGACACAGATGAACACGGATTATCGGGATGAATAGAAAAGAAAATATTTATCCGTGTTTATCTGCGAAAATCTGCGTTCCAATTAATTTAAAACTGGGGACGTGAAACCTAAAACTCGAGACTTAGAGAGGAGGGACCGATGACCGCACGCAAGAAGATCAGTCGCCGGGCGTTTTTAAAAGCGGCAACCGCTGCCGGGATCGGCGGGATGACCTGGGGATTAAGGGGGGTAAGCGAGGCGGCCCCCCAGAAGGCCAAACCCAAGAAGAAAATTTTAGGGGTCGATGTCATCAAAATCGGAGGGCAGGGAGTTACCTCCGGTGCCCACGCCGATTACGGCTGGCAAATTCTCGCCGGTTCAACGCTGGCTATTGAAGAGATCAACGCCAAGGGTGGAGTCCTGGGGAGTAAGCTCGAAATGAAGTTCATGGACGAAGAGCTTAAACCAGCCGTGGCGGTTAAAAATGCCAGGTATTTGGCCACCGACTGGGGAGCTCATCTTCTTTTCGGGGTGGATTCCAGCGGCAGCTCCATGGCCGTAGGCCCCGTTCTTCCGGAGCTGGACCGCATCTGTATGTTTGTTCATGCCTCTACGCACCGATTAACCGAAGAACTGGTCGCCGGCAAAGGAATTAAACAAATCTTCCGCATTTCTGTCCCTGTCTACCAGGAAAGCATCCTGTCTTCGCTTATCTTTAAAGAATTCCCCAATATTAAAAGATGGGCCGGAATCCACTGCGATTACGAGTATGGATACTCCGTCTGGGCTCTCTTCCAAGATACCCTGAAGAAGTACCGTCCAGACGTAGAATTTGTTTCCATAGCCTGGGCTCCTTTCTGGACCATGGATTTTTCTTCCCACATTGCAGCCGTTATGGCCGCGAACCCCGATGCCATCCATGCCACCCCCTGGGCCGGGGAAGGAGTCATGCTTCTCAGACAGGCGCTTATGCTGGGAGTCTTCGATAAGGTCCAAGCCTGGTTTCAATGCATGGGCGGCTCCGTGGATTTACTGGAAGGAATTTCCAGAGAAGTCGCCGGCGGGAAATTTAAAGATAAATTATGGGCCACCGCCCGTTACATCCACAATTATCCCGATACCCCTGAAAACAAAAAGTTTGTAGCCAACTTCCGCAAACGTTGGAATCGTCTTCCCAACTATTCCGCCGAAACTGCTTACTCTACCATCTACGTTTTCAAGGCGGCAGTGGAAAAAACCAGAAGTCTAAAAACGGCTGAGCTCATTAAAGCCATTGAAGGAATGGAAATCATGACTCCAGGTGGTAAAAGATTCTTCAGGCCGGAAGACCACCAGGCGGTTTATAACGTACCTGCAGGGAGAGTGGTGATGGATCCCAACTACCCAATTCCCGTATTGGGAGACTTGAAAGTGCTCCCGGCAAAATCCTATTACCGCCATCCTCCTTTTGAAGCCATCACATTCAAAAAGTGAATTCAAACCCTGGGGAGGGGCCGAGTCGGCTCCCTCCCCGTATGAAATCAAAGGGGACGGGAGGAAGGATATGGAAACCCTAGCCTTCCAGGGTTTAGTGGGTTTAAGCGTAGCCATGTACCTGTGGCTACTGGCCGCGGGACTGACCATTGTCTTCGGTGTCCTGGGTGTCCTCAATTTTGCCCATGGAAGTTTATTCATGCTGGGAGCTTACTTTGCATTCACTTTCTATGGGCTCTGGGGAATAAATTTCTGGCTGGCCATTGCTTTAAGCCTCCTCGCTGTGGGGGTGGTGGGCTATCTGATGGAACGGCTTTTTTTACGCCATATTTATCATTTGGATCACGCCTATCAACTCCTCCTGACTTTTGGCTTCATCCTCATATTTGATGATGCGGTGAAGATGGTCTGGGGAGGGGTAGCCAAAATTCCAGCCATGCCCAGCTTTTTTGAAGGGACCTTTTCGGTCTTTGGAAGACTTTTCCCTTTTTATAATGCTTTTATCATCGGGTCCGGGTTGCTCGTGGCTGTGGTTCTCTGGCTTCTCTTCGAAAAAACCTGGTGGGGCAGAATGGTGCGCGCCTCGGCTTCTGACCGGGAGATGGCCAGCGCCATCGGCGTCAATATCCCCACGCTCTTCACCGGAGTTTTTGTCTTGGGGGCCATGCTGGCTGCCCTGGGGGGAGCATTGGGAACTCCGGTGCGGGTAGTAGCCCCCGGGATCGGGGCGGCGATGATCATCCAAGCCTTTATCATTACGGTTATTGGCGGACTGGGAAATTTGAAAGGAGCTTTCGTCGGGGCCGTCATCGTAGGCTTACTCAGCGCTTACGGCATCCTTCTGTTCCCGGTTTTTGAGCTCTTCCTGATCTTTGTAACTATGGCGGTAGTTTTGATAGTCAGACCTAAGGGGCTGTTTGGGGGGTGAGGCATGAAAAAATTAGCGCTTCTTTTACTGGTTGTCCTTCTGGGGTTGCTGCCCTTATTCGTCGGTAAGTACACGCTTTACATGACTATCCATATTATGCTCCTTTCCCTTTTTTCCCTCGGGTTTAACCTCCTTTTGGGTTACACGGGGTTACTTTCTTTCGGGCAGGCCGGCTTTTTTGCGGTGGGAGCATATGCCTGCGCTAAGATTCTTCTGGCCGCCCCTTCCCTACTACTGGGGATATTAGGGGGCGTGGCCGTTGCGGGGGTAATTTCTTTGCTCCTGGGCCTTCTCAGCATCCGGCACACGCGCATCTATTTTTCTATGCTCACCCTTTGCTTCGGGATGATGATTTTTTCTCTGGCCTGGAAATGGCGGGACATGACCGGGGGTGATGATGGGTTGGTAGGGATTCCCCGCGCTCCCTTGGAGGTCCCCGGTCTTTTCAGAATCAACATGACCCCGATGGAAAATTATTATTACGTGGTCCTGGTTTTCACTATTCTGGCGGTCTATTTATTTTATCGGATCGTGCACTCGCCCTTGGGACTGACCTTGCAGGGGATACGCGATAGCGAGACGCGGGCGGCCTGCGTGGGTATATCCGTGCGCAACTACCGGTTGATCTCTTTTACCATCGCCGGGCTGTATGCCGGTTTGGCCGGAGCTCTTCTCCCGCCCCTGGAAAGTACGGTAACCCCTCCTGTGGCCCACTGGAGCCATTCCGCTGAACCCGTGCTGGCCACGCTTCTGGGAGGGATTTACACATTTGCCGGACCCATTGTCGGGGCCGCTTTGTTTTACATCTTAAAGGATATTATCGTCCGCTTCACGGAATATTGGCTGATCTGCCTGGGGGTCATTGTCTTGGTGCTGGTAATGGGGTTCCGGGGAGGGGTGGTGAGCATGTTTTATGGCAAAGGAGGTCAGAGGTGAAGCCAATCATCCGCACCGAAGATCTGGGAAAGTATTTCGGAGAGATGGCTGCGGTTCACGCCGTAAATCTAAATGTACAGCAAGGACTTTTCACCTCCGTCATCGGGCCCAACGGCGCAGGTAAGACCACGCTCATCAATCTTCTTTCCGGATACCTGCTCCCGGATACGGGCCGGATTTTTTTCCGGGATACCGAGATCACCCGATGGGAACCACATAGGAGGGTGAAGATCGGGATCAGTCGATCTTTCCAGGTCATGAATATCTTTCCCCGCATGACCGTTTTTCAAAACATTCTCCTCGCCGTTCTATCCCGCCTCAACAAAAACTCCAACCCCTTTTCCTCCTTAAAAAGCCAGAAGGCAGCCGTCGAAGAGGCAGAAAAGATCCTGAACGAAGTATGGCTCTGGAAAGAGAAGGATCACCCGGCCAGCCAGATATCCCATGGTGATCAGAGGCTACTGGAGTTGGGGATCGCCGTGGCCACGGATCCCCAGCTTTGCTTTCTTGACGAGCCTTCCTCGGGCATGAACCCCATCGAAAGAATCAAAGTCCTGGAGCTGGTGAAAAAACTGGCTGCGGAAAGGAAAACCACTTTTGTGATCGTTGAACATGATATGGATGTAGTCTTCTCTCTCTCCGATCGGATCGTGGTGATGAACAGGGGAAAGATCCTCGCAGAGGGAAAGCCCGATGAGATTCGGGGTAATCAAGAAGTTCGGGATATCTATCTGGGAGAAGAAATATGAATACCATCCTGGATGTCCGAGAGATCGTAACTGCCTACGGGCAGAGTCAGGTGCTCCATGGGGTTTCTCTGGTCGTAGGCCGGGGAGAAGTGGTCGCTCTGCTGGGGAGGAATGGGGTAGGAAAGACCACCACCTTCCGTTCCATCATGGGCCTGACCCCCCCTCACAAAGGGAGCATTCGCCTGAAAGAGGTTGAATTGGTCGGCAAGAAACCCTTCGAGATAGCCCGGCTGGGGGTCGGTTATGTCCCGGATGACCGGAGAATTTTTCCGGATCTGACCGCAGAAGAAAATCTGGAAATGGCCCGGCGCCTGGCCAAGCGAGAGGGAGGTTACTGGACTTTTGAGAGAGTCTATCAACTCTTTCCCGTCCTGGAAAGGTTGAAGGACAACAGAGGAACCTGTCTGAGCGGCGGCGAGCAAAAGATGCTGGCCATCGGCCGGGCTTTAATGAAGAATCCGGATTTAATCCTGCTGGACGAGCCGATCGAGGGCCTGGCTCCTCTGGTGGTCAAAAATCTGATAGGGGTGATTGAGGAGATCCAGAAATCGCAAGTAACCATTCTGCTCGCCGATCAAAACTTGAAATTTTGCCGCAAGGTGGCGGGAAGAGGGTACATCCTCGAGAAGGGTCTCATCCAGTACCAGGGGGAAATGGAAAGCATCTGGCAGAATGAGGAGATTGTTAAGAAATACTTAGCGGTGTAAAGGCCAAAGAAAGCCATTCGATCTGAATCGGCACAGTCGGAACCAAATAGGAAAAGGGAAAAATATTTCTTGTCGATAATAACTTTGTTATCATTTTACGCCCAAAATTGTTTGTAAGCGCCTAAGGGAGAGGAGAGATGAGCAGAGGAAAATATTACCACCCAGAGATTGAAAGGATGAGCCGGAAAGAAATACGGCAACTCCAAAATGAGAGGTTGCGCTGGCAGATCCGCCGCTGTTTGGCTAAGTCGGAATTTTACGGGGAGAAGTTCAGGAAAGCCGGGCTCAAGGCTACCCACATCAGGACTGTGGATGACCTGATCCATGTCCCGGTGGTAACCAAGCAAGAACTGCGGGAAGAGCAGATAAAGTATCCTCCCTTCGGGCGTTACACCGTGGCCCCGGCGAAAGATTGGAGGGAACTCCATCCTTCCACCGGCACAACCGGAACCCCGGTGAACACCATTTGGTCCGAGGAGGATGTGGAGAACATAACCGAAGTTACAGCGCGGACCATGTATAGCTTCGGAGTGCGACCTGGAGATGTTGTCCAAAATGGCTTCAGCTATGGACTATGGGTGGCGGGCATGTCCACTCATTACGCGGCCAAACGTTTGGGCTGCTTTGTGATTCCCATTGGAGCCAGTATGACCAACCGACAGATCGATTACATGCTCAACCCGGGGTCTACCGTACTCCTGTGTACGCCTTCGTTTGCCCTCCATATTGCCGAAAACCTGAGGGAGCAGGGGATTGCTCCGAAACAATTAAAACTCAGGCTGGGAAGTTTTGGGGGAGAAGGGGGGACGGAGACGGCAGCCACCAGAAGAAAGATTGAAGAAGGCCTGGGAATCGATGCCTATGATTATTACGGCTTGGCGGAGATCGCTCCTACCTTCGCTTCAGAGTGTACGGCCAAGGCCGGGTTACACTGGGCTGAAGACCATTACGTGATCGAGATCATCAATCCGGAAACGATGGGGCGTTGCGCGGAAGGGGAGATGGGAGTTTTGGTCATCACCCATCTGACCCGGGAAGCGACGCCCATGCTGCGGTATTGGACCAATGATTATGCTCGTTACGATTCAAACCGGTGTTCCTGCGGCCGGACCCATGCCCGTTCCGTGGGTGGAATCCTCGGGCGGGCTGATGATATGGTCATTTACCGCGGGGCTAAGTTCTATCCCGTGCAGGTGGAAAAAGTCGTGCGTAGCTATAAGGAATTGGGGGATGAGTTCATCATCGAGCTTACCCGCGACGAGAAAGCCTACACGGATGTGTGCACGGTGGTTTGTGAGTGTCTGCAACCTCAGGAGGATAAGCAGACCCTGGAACGCCGCTTACGGAAGGACCTCAGGGAAGAGCTCATGGTAACCCCGGAAATTCGCCTCGAAGACTTCGGCACTCTGGAAAGGACGACCTTCAAAGCCAAGCGGATCGTGGATAAAAGGAAATAACGTAAGGTGTAAGGCGCAAGGCATAAGGCCCAAGACACCCAACACCCTACCCCCTACACCCTGTTCTTCAAACTTAACACTAAACACTCTATGGTTGAAACCTCAAATTGGGTTGAAGAGCTCCGGAAAGCCCGGAAGGGAAAATTAATTGGGAAGGAGATCCTATTCTTCGACCGGGTTGATTCCACTAACCGCCTGGGCCGGGAATATGCCCTTAAAAGGGCGGAAGAAGGGTTGGTCATTCTGGCCGAGTCCCAAGCGCAGGGGAAAGGCCGCCAGGGACGGGTATGGGAATCTCCCGCCGGGGTCAATTTATATCTTTCCGTTATTCTCAAACCATCCATTCCTCCGGCAGTTGCACCCCAGATCACTCTTCTGGCAGGCGTAGCCAGCGCCAATGCTCTGACCAGAGCTTCTGGCCTGGAGGCGCGAATCAAATGGCCCAACGACATCTTCATCCACGGGAAGAAAGTGGCCGGCATCCTCTCGGAGATGGAGGCCGAAGGCCTTAAGATCCGTTTCGTCATCCTGGGGGTGGGGGTAAACGTGAACTGGAAGAGGGAAGAGGTTCCCCCTGACCTACAAGGTTTGGCTTCTTCGCTGATGGCGGAAGGGGGAAGAAAATTCTCCCGGGCGCTGGTAGCCGGGGAGCTCCTGGAAGAACTGGGGAGGGAGTATGAGCTATTTCTCCGTGAGGGTTTTTCGCCCAGACTGCGGGAAGAATGGAACAGACTTTCCTGGGTCAATCAAAAATGGGTTACGGTCAAAGTGATGGATAAGGAATTCGCCGGCCAGGTTCTGGGTTTAGATACCGACGGAGCTCTTTTATTGAGAGACCGAGAAGGAAATAGGCAGCGATTGGTTGCTGGAGATGTAAGTTTACGCTTATGAGGAGCGAATCATGCTTTTAGTCATCGATGTAGGAAACACGAACATCGTCCTGGGCATCTATGATGGAGAGCGCCTGGTTGATAATTGGCGCATCTGGACGGAGCGCGATCGAACCAGTGATGAATATGGCATCCTGGTGCGCAATCTCTTTTCCTCCCGGTCCATCTCCTTCGGAGGAATAGAAGCGATTGCCATCTCTTGCGTTGTGCCTCCCATGCTGAACATGCTCCTGGAACTCTCAGAAAGATATTTTCAGCGGAAGCCCCTGATCGTGGAATTTGGAGTCAATATCGGCATGCCGGTTCTTACGGACAACCCGGTGGAAGTGGGGGCAGACCGCATCGTCAACGCGGTTGCCGCTTACCACAAACATAAAAGAAGTTTAATCGTAGTGGATTTCGGAACCGCCACCACCTTTGATTATATTTCTTCTCAAGGTGAATATATGGGGGGAGCGATCGCTCCCGGCCTGGGTATCTCCAGTGAAGCGCTCTTCATGCGCGCTTCGAAGCTTCCGCGGGTGGAGCTGGCCAAGCCCCAAAAGGTCGTAGGGAAGAACACCGTTCATTCCATGCAGGCGGGAATTGTCTTTGGCTATGTAGGGCTGGTGGATGAGATTGTCCGGCGCATGAAAGAAGAGGTAGGTTCTGATCCCAAGGTTATTGCCACGGGAGGACTGGCCCCGCTGATTGCCGCAGAATCGAAAAGCATAGAAGAGGTGGACGAGTTTTTGACCCTGGAAGGCTTGCGGCTCATCTATGAGCGTAATAAGTAATAGGCTATAGGTGATAGACAATAGGCTAAAAAACCCAACACCAAACACTCATTCCTTACCCCCTACCCCCTACCCCCTACACCCTTTATCCCCTATCTCGCCATTCTTAGCAGCAGACTTCCCAGCGGCCCCAGTTTATTTTTTATATCAACAAAAGTTTTTTCGCCCCGCATGATCTTGGCCATGGCCACCCACCATCTATCGCTGGTAGCAAATTTTCGATGAAAAAAGGAAGGGCATAGATTGAAAATCTCCCGCAAGAGGCGGGAGCATTCTATCTCCGGCATCAAGTTACGATTGATTGCTTCCTGGCATGATTGCAGGGAATCCCGCCTTTCTTTTACGGCTTCGGCCAGTAACGGGGCCGCCAACTGGGCGCCGCGGATGGCATAGTGGATCCCTGCTCCATTAAAAGGATCAATCAGCCCGGCGGCGTCACCGAGGAGAAGGCATCGGCCTTGATGAATCAAGCTTCTTTTTTGGCGGAGGGGCAGGAGAAAGCCCGCAGCGCTAAAGGGAGGAGTTTCTTCTTTTTGCCATTTCGTATACCCGAAAGCCCGCTGGTAATTTTTAATCTGAGGGGGAGGAATTTTAAAACCTCCCGCGCCCATGGCAAAAAAATCCTTCTTAGGGAAAAGATAGGCGTAACTGCGCTTTAAACTTCCCCAGTCGATATGAATAAGATCAGGCTCCACCCAGGGGAATAAGGAGGTGGGAACTTCGCTGTGAATAGCCAGCATATAAGGCGTTGCGGTCATTAGCTCCAAATTCATAGCTACGATGCTTTGGGCTCCGTCCGCTCCAATAACGAATTGGGCGCAACAGGCTCCCGCAGAAGTTTCCACCTGGACGTTAACGCCTTCCTGACTGAGAGAAAAAAATTGGGTTCCATCCGCAAAGCAGGCTCCCATCTGGATTGCCTTTTGAGCCAAAAAATTATCAAGGACCTCCCGGCGCACGGTGACCAGGAGCGGCTCATGATAACGTCTGAGAAAGTGCTTTTCTAAATTTCGGGTAAAGGAGATACCCGTGATGACTCTTTCCACCACGGGTCCAAGATCAAAAGGAAGAAAGCGAAGAGTGCGCACATTGATACCGCCGGCACAGGTTTTTCCCCGGGGAAAATTCGCCTTATCCAAAAGCAAAACCTCGATCCCGAGACGGGCCAATTCATAAGCCAGGGTCGAGCCAGCGGGCCCCGCTCCGACGATAAGAACTTCGATTTTCTTAGGGAGGGAGTTCTTTATCATTTTTTATTTTTGTATGGGACGCAGATTAACGCAGATTTTCAGGATTAAAAAAGTATATACGTAAATGGATTGATGTGTACAGGCGTTGAGCCTATCCGCTTTTGCACATTAACGCTTCAACCCTTCCCCCGGTTTAAATTTAGTGCCCAAAGGTTGTTTTACTTTTTTATCTGCGTTTATCCGCGTAGATCTGCGTCCCAATGCCCTTGGCCCATTCTTGCAGATCTTTCAAGGCGCGTTCGGCCAAGGCCTTATGTTTTTCTTTTCCCCTTAAGCGCCTGTCCAGGGGCGGAAACAGGCCAAAATTAACGTTCATGGGTTGAAACTCTTTCACCAACGGGTTGCTTAGGTAATGGATCAAACTGCCCATGGCTGTTGTCGGAGGAGGAAAGAGCAGGGGTTTTCCCTGAAGATAAAGGGCGGCGTTGATGCCAGCCAGTAGGCCCATGGCCGACGATTCCACGTAACCCTCAACCCCGGTAATCTGTCCGGCAAAAAAAATTCGTTCGTCCTTCTTCAGTTGCAAAGTCCGCTGTAATAATGCTGGGGCATGGATGAAGGTGTTGCGGTGAAGACTGCCGAAACGAAGGAAAACAGCCTGTTCCAGGCCCGGAAGCATGCGAAAAATGCGCTCCTGCTCCTTCCATTTCAATTTGGTTTGAAACCCCACCAAGTTGAAGGCCGTCCCCTGCTCATTCTCCTGCCGCAACTGGACGACAGCATAAGGGATCTTTCCGGTGCGCGGGTCACGGAGACCCACCGGTTTCATCGGGCCGTAGGCCAGTGTTTCCCTACCCCTGCCAGCTATTTCTTCAATCGGCAGGCAACCTTCGAAGTGCACCGGTGTTTCGAACTCCCTATAAGGGACTTTTCCCCCTTGGCCCAATTCACCCACGAAACGATAATATTCCTCCCGGGTCAGGGGACAGTTTAGGTAATCATCTCCGCGACCGTAGCGCGAGGCGCGGAAAATGATATTCATATTCAAGCTGTCGCCGTCTACGATGGGGGCGATAGCATCGTAGAAATAAAGAGTTTTCTCGCCGGTTAATTGCTTCATCGATTCAACGAGAGGTGGCGAGGTTAGGGGGCCGGAGGCAACAATCACAATTCCTCCGGCAGGAATTTCCCGAATTTCTTCCCGGATGATTTTTATCTTGGCCAAAGATTGCAAGCGGCTGGTTATTCTGGCGGCAAAAGCCTGCCGGTCAACAGCGAGCGCATCACCTGCGGGAACGCGGGTTTCGTCGGCAACCGCCATGGTGAGAGATCCCAACTGACGCATTTCTTCCTTGAGTAATCCAACGGCATTGGCAAGGGAATTCGAGCGCAAGGAATTGCTGCAGACCAATTCCCCTAAAAGAGGAGAAACATGCGCCGGCGAAAAACGCTGGGGTTTCATCTCGTAGAGAAGGACGGAAATCCCCCTCTGGGCGGATTGCCAGGCGGCCTCGCAACCTGCCAATCCCCCGCCGATAATGGTAATATGCTGGTTCATAAAATATGGAAATAGGAAGAATTAAAATAAGAGAGCTTAGGTGTCAGATAAAGCTTGATTTATTTCTGAGACAAATCTATCAACTGTTTTTAGATTGCTCTTGGTCTCAAGAAATAATCTCCGGTCATCAATCTTCCAATAACCATGAATTAGCTGATGTCTTAACTTGATTGTATAGTAAATTCCTTTTTGGACACGGATGTACACAGATTATCAGGATAAACCAAAAAGAAAATAATTATCTGCGGTTATCTGCGTAAATCTGCGTCCTATTAAATTTATCAGGGGGGTCAAGAGGCTGGTAATTTCTTCTGAAAGGAATCCCTTCTCCTGCATTTTTAGTAGGGCTTCCATATATTCTTCAACCACAATGTGGGCCTTTTTGGTTAAAATATGCCGACATAAATTGCAGGTTGCCTCAACCAGAACAATTAAGGTATATTTTATCGCCCTGATCTTCATGGAGTCACGAATAAAATCTTCGCTATCCCCTGCAGTAATTTCGGCCAGGACATGCTGGGCTTCTTTAATCTCAGCCTCGTATTGCCAAACTTTTTCTTTATCCACCGATCCCATGTTAACTTTCCAATAATTCTCGTAATGACTCTGAACGAATGAATGAATTGGCCATCGCTTTGGCACTGACCTCTTCGATGAAAGCAGTAAAGGCTTCCTCCTCTTCTTTGAGAATCACGTATTTGCCTTTAAGCAATTTGACAAGAAAAGGATACGGTGCTTGATTAATTATCAATACCTCAATGGGAGGAAAATTCAAACCCTGGGCAGAGAGGGATCTATAAGCCTCAGCTTCAATCTGCGATTCTAAAATGTATTCCGGGGCCTTTAGTCTTTCAGATTTCACATATACTGCCAGGTCGATATCTCCATACCTTTCTGGAAACACGGGGTCAATCATGGATCCATAAAGGAGGGCAAAAATAACCTCATCATGGGCTTGGAGAAGGGCTTTTAGCTCCTCAAGAATAGCGCTTTTATCCCGATCCGAAATTTTTCTTAATCGCCTTAAGGCCATTGCATCCCCTTTATGGATTCAACGGATTGGCCCTTTCCCAGGAATTCCTTTCAAACAATGGCTAAACCAGTTTAGAAATAATCATACAGAAAATCACCAAAGAGTTCAAAGAAAAACTTCTAACCGCTAACGAGCCATGGCTTTGCCTTTTCCAATCCCAAAATTAGATTTCATCAGAATGACCAGCCACATTCGGGAGCAGATTCCAGGCAAATTCTCTACATCTAACATTATATAAGTGATTGTAATTATTAACTTTATAATATTTCAAAAAAATCTACAAAATTTTCATTGACAAAATTGTTAACCTGTGGGAGAAGAGAGCAGTTTCTTTCCTAACATGGCCGGTTTTGAACTAACCGCTTAACCCATAAAAATAAGGATTGCGGGCCATGAGCTCACATCTTTTCATGGGTTTTAAAAAGCACTTCCTTCTCTCTCTCTCGTTAAAGCGCTCCTATTTTCAATCATTAAGATTAATTTGATTTTTAAGCGTTGGGTGGAAGAATCATATCGAGATGAGCGGAATATTTTGAACAAAGGGGAAAAATCCTTGTGGGGGCTTACACCATCTTCAAAAGCCCTCCATTTATGTACTGGATTTTGAAATGCCTAATTACTTATGTTCCATGCACATAATAAAACCTCAAGCCGTATGAGGGAAATGGAAGGAGAAACCCATGTGCAAAATCGAGCGACGTGTAGTATTCGGACTCATCATTTGTCTTCTTTTGGTCAGTTGCCGGGCAGTCCCGGAGATGGTCCGGATTAAAATGGATTACACCCCAACCAACATGGTTCCACCTCCCAGAGGCTTACCGGACATTTCAATATTTTTCAATCCTCTGGAAGATAAACGGAAAACGCCTGACCAGATCGGCGAAAACAGTGAAAAGCCGAAGATTGTACCCGTCAAGACCGACCCGGGTGAAGTAGTATCATTTATGGAGAAGGCGTTCAAAAGAGAATTCGGCCGGGCGGGGCTGAATGTGCTTGACGGCAAAGAAAAGGCCAACCGGATTTTTCAAATTTCTCTCCAGAATCTTTGGGTTGAAGAACGCAATACCTACCAAGCCAGCGTAGTGGCCAACGTTAAGGTCCAGGATCAATCTGGGAAAATCCTGGTCAGCCAAGGATTCAGGGGCCTGAGCACAAGGTGGGGCACAAGCTATAACGAGAATGAATACCGTAAGGCGCTTAGCGATGCGGTGGTGGATCTTTTGAAAAATATGTTCAACGACTCCGCTTTCATGAACAGCCTAAAATGAAGGGTGAAGAAGGGTTCTTAATTAAAGGAAGGTTTCAAGATGGGGGAAGAGTTGAAAAAATTGTTTTCTAATAAACCAAGAGTCAAGAGCAGACTTGAACCCTTTATATTGGTCAACATTAAACAAATAATCAAGAAAGGAGAGAATCATGAAATGCTTGAGAATCATTTTTTTGATGGCTTTTTTATGCACGCTTCTAATAAGCTGTGCCCCGCAGATTAGAACGATGGTTCTAAAACCAGCGGAAATCGATTTACACGGTTATACGAGAGTTGCCGTCTTGAGGTTTGATGGGCAAGGAGGCAGGGAAATCCGAGATTGGCTGGAATCTGCCGTTAATAATGCCAGGGTAGAACAAAAACCTTATTTTAAAGTAATTAACCGAAGTCAAATGCAACAAATCTTGGGCGAGCAGGCATTTGCTGCAACTGGAGCTATCGATGAAGCGACAGCAGCCAAAATGGGAAAGTTGTTGGGTGTTGAGGCTGTGATTATCGGCTCAGTAAATGGTTACGAAGTTAGCGAGGAAAGGCATACAGAAGCACGCGAGAGGCCAATTTATGGAACAAAACCGCTGCAATATAGGACTGTTTATGTGGAGGTGGCAACCCGCAAAGCTTATGTAAGTTTCACTGCGAATTTTATCGATGTTAGCACCGGGGAAATGATGGCAGGTGAGACATTTGATGGAGAAAGATCAGCTAAAGAAGAAGGCCCAGGATCTATTGGCAAACTACCGCCTAGATCAAAAATGTTACAAGAGGCCGCTAATATGCCAATAAGCAAGTTTATTAAAAAGATTGTTCCACACTATGTCCCTCAAGTTGTTGAACTACGGGATAAGAGTGATGAAAGCAGCCTTCTAAGCTTTGGCGAATCTCCTCAAGATAAGGCTTTAAATGAATGTATCAAGCGCGCCAATGAATTCGCCAAAGCGAGCCAATGGGATAAATCCATCAATGAATGGCAAACATGTTTAAAAATCAAAGGTGACTCAGCAGCTGTTTACTACAACATTGGGGTAGGGTATGAGTCAAAAGGGGATTTGGTAAGAGCCAAAGAAAATTACCAAAAGGCCCAAGAATTAAAACCTGATGAATTTTATATGAAGGCTAATAGCCGAATTGATCAAAGATTAGAAGATAAAAAGAAATTGCAAGTTCAATTGCGAAAGCCCGCTAAACCCGCAGAACCCTATAAAGCAGTTGCAGAGACACCAAAACCTACTCCTCTACCGGTACCAGTTGCTCCTCCACCCAAGCCAGAGGCGGCTTCACCAGCTCTTTCCATACTTGCTCCCAAAGATGCCCAGGCGGCTGTGCCTCCGCCACCACCACCCATAGAAAGCAAGGTAGAATCAAAACCGGTCGTTATTGAAAAGCCAAAGATAGTCTTTTTGATCCTTTTAAAAAAAGCCAACATCAGATCTGAGCCTAATACTGGGAGCAAGATTATCACTACCATGAATAAAGGAGAAAAGGTTGAGAAGCTGGATAAGTCTGGCAATTGGTTCAAAATAAAATTGGATTCCGGTATAAACGGTTGGATTTTTAAGGATTTAGTCAAAGAGACTACTGTAGTTGTTGCCACTAAAACAATCAGTGCGGAACCCAAGCTGTCTCCATTGACCACGTCTGCACCCTCCTTTGCAAAATCGGAAGCCGGTGAGCAAACACCTAAAATGGAAATAAGGCCCATTGCTGAAATAACCCCGACAAAGGATCCGATTAAAACGGAGGTAGCCTCGTCTTCCAAGAAAGATGGGGCGGCGCTCACAAACGAAGAAGTAATCAAGCTATGCAAAGCAGGCCTTGGTGATGAAGTGGTAATTGCCAAAATCAACCAAGCCAAAGAGGTCGATTTCAAACTTGATACCGATAGTCTCATTAAACTCAAGGAAGAGGGCGTTAGCCAGGCAGTCATCACCGCCATGCTGAATCGTATGAAACCAGTGGAAAGGCAATTACCGATCCCCACTAAAGAGGGTCCCCCCATGATGAGACCTCCTATGGTAGGAATAGGAAAAGATATTCAGCTTAGCACGAAGGATGGGAATATTAATCTTGTGTCAATTGAGGGAAGAATGACTATGGGCGGGTTCGCTTTTATACATATGACTTATATGAATTATCCAGGTTTAAATGCTAAGATAAGAACTCGCGATCGCAGGCCTAGCATGCTAATTTATTCAGAGTCAGATCCGAGAGCCAATTTATATATTGTGAGACTAAAGCAAGATAAAAAAGAAAAAGATCGCGATTTGAAAATTGGGTCACGAGGTTCAGCTGATGTTGGTCTAACGCCAGATAAGGATTGGACGATACCATATGAAGGGTCCGAGGAAAAACCTGGTGAATGGCGAATTAAACTTCTGAGTGATCTTGAGCCAGGAGAATATGGGGTATACAAATCCATTTTTTTATACGATTTTGGAATAGAAAAGTAGAAAATTTGAACCTTTAGGTGCAGTTATTATTTTGGCATTGGCGGATGAAATTTTTAGAGAGGAAAGGGAGATAAGCGCATAAAGAGAAAATCCGGAACGTAATCCCAATAATTTCTATATCGCAATTCGGTTTGAGATCCTTTTCAGGGCAACGCTAATGATTAGAGTTGGGCTTTATTGTTAAGGAGGGGTAGTAATATTAAAGGCAAAAAGTGTGTTGGGGGACGTTCGTGCAGAAATTGCCTGGCGAACCCACGGAAATAATTGCTTGCTACAGCATTGGGGGACGATGTTGACTAGGTTAACTAAATCTTCCCTTCTGCGCAAAATATACGTAACGAAGGGACATAAGATAAGAGTGGGCGTTCGCATAAGAATTGGGACCGGTCCGTGCCTCATATTTTATGAGGTTGAGAAATATTTGCCGCGTGGAAAAGAGGGACATCCTATATTCCCCCTGTCAAGAAAAAAATTAAGTTTTTAAAAAACCAGAAGTTACCATGCAAGCCGTGTTTGGGGAACATAAGTCCACCAAGCTCTTTCATGAACTTTTTGCTTTCGACGAATCTCTCACCTCGA
>JAHJQK010000120.1 GCA_018819135.1 Pseudomonadota bacterium
AACTTCCACGCCGGAACGCGTCCTCCAGAAAAAAAGCTCGCTTTTCTCCCAGGAATAGGCAATCCAAGCGCGTAGGTGCTGGGCAACGAGCCCTTCCAGGGCTTGGCCTTCGATCTCCTCGGGACGATCAAGAGGCCCCTTGGGCCGCAAAGAGCGAAATACGCCTGTATCGAAGAGGTAGAATTTCGGATGGGCCGCGAGCCCCTTTTTCGCCCTGCGGGTGAAGACCGGCAGGCGAAAGCCGAGGAGAATATCCTCGAGAATCCCGACGTACCCTTCCACGATTTTCCGCTCCACCGCACATTCCCGGGCGACAGTGGTAATGTTCAGGATTGAAGCATGGGAAAAGCTGATCGCCTCCAGAAAGCGGGAGAAGTTCCCCATATTCCTCACCAGTCCCTCCATCTGGACTTCTTCCCTTACATAAAGGGCGGCATAGGAACGCAGAACCTCGGCAGGATTCCCGGCCCCGCATACAATGGGCAGAAGGCCGTAAAGAAAGGCGTCATCCAACCGGAAACTTTTTCCCAGTTCCGAAGCCATAAAAGGATACATACCCGTCAAGAGCGCCCGGCCGCCCAACAGATCCACCCCGGTTCTTTTCAGCTTCCGTGTACTCGATCCCGTGAGGGTAAAGCGAAAGCCCTGTTTCGCCTCGATGAGCCGGTGAACGACGGTGAGGAGTTCCGGGACCCTCTGGATTTCATCGATAACGAAATGCTTTTGGCCTCCTTGGGCACGAACGATCTCCTCCAATCGCTCGGGTCGGGCGGAAAAGGAACGGATGTTTTCAGGATCAAGAAGGTCGATGTAATAAGCATCCGGAAAATAACGAGTTATAAAGGTTGATTTTCCCGTACCCCTGGGACCGAAAAGGAAGAAGCTTCCCTCAGGCGGCCTGAAAAATCGGTCTATCATTTCCATATTGCGCCTCATATTGGAATTTTATATTCCAATATGTCTGACCCATGGTTAAATGTCAAGGGCAAAAAGCAGCTTCCTGCAAAGGTATAAGTGAAGCGCTGGAATAAGACAGAACCACTGCCCAATTGGCCAAATCCCGCTTTTAGCGGGATATCTTCCTGCTTCTCCAAGCTCGAAATTACCATGGAAATTTAAAAGTGAAGGGTGGCACCCATTAAAAGGGAATTGACATCAGGTTTCCAAAATCGTATGATGAATGAGTGATCCCTGAAGGGTTTTTCTAAGAAAGAGGAATTGCCTATGTCCTTCACGAGAAGGGCTTTTTTTTATCTAATCCTTTTCTTTCTGGCCCCCGCCTGCGCTACTATAAAACCCATTTCCTCCTCAACCAAAGATTTTTTACCACCGGGGCCTGCCGCTAAATCTTATTATCATTTCTTACTTGCCCAACTCAATCAAAGAACTGGCGACATCGATCAGGCGATCAACCAGTACCTTAAAGCCCTGGAACATGATAAAAGCTCTGCTTACCTCCATACTCATCTGGCGGCCCTATATCTCAAGAAAGGCCTTCCGGAAAAGGCTCTGCACGAAGGAGAAAAAGCCATCCAGGTTAATCCGGATAACGTCCCCGCCCATCTGCTCCTGGGGGGCTTATACCTCTCTCTCCAGCAGCACCAAAAGGCGATCCAGGCCTACCAGAAAGCAATCCAGCTCGCACCCCAAAGCCAGGAAGCTTACCTCTTTCTGGGAACCCTTTACGCCGAGCAGAAAGATTACGAAAAGGCCGTAACCAACTTCCAATCTCTTTTAGCCATTGATCCCCATTCCTTAATGGGCCATTACTACCTGGCTCGAGTCTATGCCGAGATGAAACGTTTCGATGAGGCCAAGAAACACTACCGGGACTCTCTGGAGATCAAACCCCATTTCGAACCTGCCCTTATGGATATGGCCTTGATCTATGAAATTCAGCAAGAAAACGAAAAGGCCATCAAGATTTACAAAGAAATCTTAACCTTAAACCCTTCGAATCCCGAAGCCCACGAGCGGTTGGGTCAGGTCTTCATCCGTCAGAACAAGCTTAACGAAGCTCTGACCGAGTTTCATGCCGCAGAAAAATTAACCATCAATAATCATGAGGTGCGGACGAAGATCGGACTTATCTACTTTGAACAAGGGCGTCTGGACGAAGCCATAGAGCAGTTTTCCTTTGTCCTCTCCTCCCAACCGGAGAATGACCGGGTACGATATTATTTAGGAACGGCTTATGAGGAGAAAAAAGAATTGGATCGCGCCGCGGAAGAGTTTAAACGAATCCCGCCATCCTCTTCTCTCTACGTCGATTCCCAGATTCATTTGGCTTATGTCTACGATAAACAGAACAAAGCCGAGGCGGCG
>JAHJQK010000121.1 GCA_018819135.1 Pseudomonadota bacterium
AAAAAAATGAAACCTCTGAAAAATTTTTTCCTGGGGAATGAGAGGGCAATCTCCTGGTCGCTCGAATAGCAATCTATGGCGGGGTTAGGAGATGTTGGGCGAATCCGCCCGGTGGGCATTCGCTACTGTCTGAATTGCAGACTATTGGGCCTTATATTGCCTCGTAGATAAAAGCCCACCTGGCCCGCCGTTTTATACCCGCCCATTACATACCCCCAAAACATGACAAGGAAAATCTTGAGGCCATTTTCCGCGTTTAAATGACGCCAGCGAGGAAAAGTACACCCACACGGCATAGTCAAGAAAATCCTCTGCTATAATGGCCACGTTATATTTGGCAATCAAGTTCATGGTGATTTATGCAACGATATCATAGGCTTGGAATGCAGTTACGGCTTAAACGTGTTGAGGCTGGCTTGCACCAGAGAACCCTTGGCATCCTGCTCGGCGGGGCCACCCAGGCCCTGATTAGCTGGTGGGAATCGGGCCGGTATATGCTCGGAGACCGCTACTTGGGCCGGATAAAACAATTTTTGAGTCTTGATCCGTTCGCCTTGAGGGTTTATGTCCGGGCGATTGGATTGCAGCCGTGTTGGAGGCATGGGCACAGATAAATTAAATCCTCAACTGAGGTTTTGAGATGAATCAGTGCAATTGGAGACATCCTTTCCAAAATTGAACGGAAGCCTATAGTTAATGGATCAAGAATATTTTCTTTTTCAAAATACTTCTCCCCGATGGAGGGCCCGAAGGAAATCCGGTGCGGGCAAGACAACGACGCCCTCAAAGTGATAAACCCGCGGCCCAGTATAGACGCCGAACATGCGTTCAACCTTTATCCCGGGCAGAGAATTGAGGCCGCGCATGGGAGCCTCCCAGGGCCGATCCCATTTTTCTGCCAATTTAGCTTCGATAGTTACCAGGTGCGGTGGTTTACCGGCTTGCCGTTTTCGAGTCTCGACGATGAAATCGATCTCTACGCCCGCGGCGGTGCGGTAATAGGCCAACGGCCGCAATTTCCGGCTTATTTCGTTGTAGACGCGCAGTTCATGAAAGATAAGCGTTTCGAGGGAAGCGCCTTTCATAGACCGGTCCAGGGGGTCCCGCAACAGGCCGGCGGCGGCCCGAGCCACCCCTGGGTCAAACCAGTAAAACTTCGGGTGGGCCACCTCGCGTACTTTAACCCCGGGACGCCATGCCGGGAGGAAATGCCCCAGAAGGGTATCGGTTAGGATGGAAAAGTAGGTGTCTACGGTGCTCCGCGGCACAGCCGCCTCGCGAGCGATATTGTGGGCGTTTACCACCTGTCCGTTCAGTTGTCCGGCAACGTTAAGGAAGCGCAGAAACGGAGGAACGTTTCGCACGAGACCCTCTTCACGAACTTCTTCCTTGAGATAAGTGTTGACATATGCCTCCAGAATGTCCGCCGCCCGGTGGCGTTCCTTTTGAACGAACGGGAGAAGACCCCACTCCAGGGAAAAGGGAAGAGCGAATGTGTCACCCAGCTCGGCAGCGGAAAACCCTTCCATATTGATCGTGATGGCGCGGCCGGCTAATAGGTTAGCCCCTCCCCGGCGCAGTTTACGGGCGGAGGAGCCACAAAGGGCGAATCTCAAGCGACGGGACTCCATGAGCCGCTGTACCTCATCCAGGAGGGCGGGCGCCTTTTGGATTTCGTCCAGCACGATCCAGCTTCCAGGAGGACGATCGCCTACGAGCCCTTCGAGCCGATGGGGATCCCGGGTCAATTCAAGATAGAGGGAGGCATCGAGCAGGTCCAGGTGCAGAGCGTCCGGCAGCACTTGTTTCAGCCAGGTGCTTTTTCCCGTGGCGCGGGGTCCAAACAGGAAGAACGACCGGTCCGGACAACGCAATAAGCGGGGGATAAACTCTTGATCCGGCATGATCTATTTTTACATTACTACTGTAAAAAAGCAATGCATTTTTACAATGGTAATGTATTTTATGAAAGCCATTCGCGGAGAAAAAACGGTCTGTCCAACAGAATTTTGCCAAATCATCATTTGTATAATTCACCCGTTCTCCACTTCTCCTATCGATCGCCGCTGCTTTTTCATTTGACTCCCACTTTAAAGAATATGGGCGCTTCCAAGTAAATCCTTAACAAAGTCATTGGGGAAATTGAATAAATTATTGTTTGCTTGCCTGCTGCCCTCCCCCACCCCATCCACTCCGGGATATTGTCATGGTCGCCCTCACCACGGGCATGCGTCGGGGCGAAATACTGGGGCTGAAGTGGGATTACATTAGGTTGGAAAGTCGCTTCAGCATTTTGCCCATAACCAAGAATAACACTTCGCGGGTAGTCCCGATCAATGACACGCTCTACAGAATCCTTGCGGAGATGCCGCAGAAATCAGGATATGTTTTCGGCAATGGCAAGCCCATAACGGATATAAAGCACAGCTTCACTTCGGCGTGCAGAAAGGCGGGTATCACGGATTTCCGATTCCACGATTTAAGGCACACCTACGCTTCGCATCTGGCTATAAGGGGGGTGCACATTCGGGCCTTGCAGGAATTGCTGGGGCACAAAACGCTGGCCATGACCCAGCGCTATTCCCACCTTGCGCCTGAACAGTTGCAGAATGCGGTTAAGCTGCTGGATGGGGTTATTTGTGAGAAGTGGGAATTGGTCGGGCAGGCAGTCGCATAGAAGTGGGTTTTCGCTTTCACAAGTTATTGGTTGGAACTATATTCGAGAACTGAGGATTACGAATTAAAAGCGAAAACGTTCGGCTTCAGCGGGAGTCCTCGGCGGTCCGCTGCAAGCCGTGGTTAGGCGTCCTCTCGCACATCAAGCAGCCACGCCAAGCCATTCCGCTTAAGAGCCCGACTCTGCGCCCATGCGTCGAGCACGGGTTGAACCGAAATGGCAGCCAGCCCCGTACCGACCGTTGCGCCCCAAAGGAGCGCTTCCGCGAGTCCAAGTCCCGGTAAGACGCTGAGAACCGCCGTTGGCGTCACCGCCTTTACTGCGGCTCCAACGATCTCTCCGAACATCTTCTCGTAGGTGGACTTGAGTTCACCGCGCAGTTTGACCTCCGCAGGCCGCACTTTCGCGTCAACAGTCCTTCGAAGTTCCGACTGAAAGCGCGCCGACCACGGGCTTGCTTCGATCTCGGCTCGCAGTTCACGTAGAAGGATCTGGAATGCTCGCATCCGTTCGCGTGCCTCCCGGCGATACCTGAGAAGATCTTCAAAGCTGCGCCGGCCCAACTCTTCCTTTGGAACGACTGCATCGATGATGGCCATTGCCAACTGCCCAGTGCCACTATCGTATTCGGCGGGATGTGCTTCGCCCCCCGTCGGCGTCCCAGTCATCGTGAGTGCGCGCCGGTACTTGATGGACAGCAGGTTGAGTGCCGTCCGTGAATCTGTGACTGGAACAATATCTCGCAATCCACACGTTAGTAGCGTCTGATTGAGTGTCGCCGAGAAGCCGACCACAGGATGGACAACACCATGCGCGATGTTCATGACGTACGGCGAACTGAAGTCCTGATACGTGCCGTATCCCCGTTCGCTGTCACCGGCTGGAGAGCGATACCAATCAGGACCGGAAGTCGCTGGCTGCCCTGCCCAACGCCCGGCAAGTGACAAGTCCTGTTGGTCTACCGGGATGCGCGCCCTGTGTATCGACCACCCGTTCATGTCCAACTCGCTTGACACCTTAGCGATAAACTCAGGATCGTGGCGGTCAGCCTCTAAGGCATGAGATAGGAGGCCGTCATAGCTTCTGTATAGGCCGAAATCGTTGTGAATCCTGACAAAACCAGCGTCGTAGAGCTGGTCGTACACTTCGATCACGCGTGCCCATTCTGGGAGTTCCACAAGGCCGTCTTTCCGATAGTGGCAGATCTCGCTCCGAGTAATTCTATCGAGCGGGTCGAGAAACCAGAGCTCGTCAAACACGAGCAGCGAGGTTTTTAGGAAAAGCGAGTTGAACGACCGCGCGTAAGGAAAGTAGAGCGCACGCAAGGTCGCACCGCTGGCGAACCCCCTTTCAGGTACGTTTTCGGCAAGTTGCGGGACCATCATCCCACGAGAAGACAGGACAACTTCACCAGTCGCCTGTTCGCTCGTGTTACCTAAGCATCTGGGAACCCCACGCGTGAGAGGCTTCATAGGATTCCGAGTCACGCCACCCGTTGATTCCGAGCTGTCGAAGAAGGCCCCGAGGGCCGCAAACCGGCGTTTCCACTCGTCCTCGGTGGGCTTCTTGGACCGGAGTGTGTCGGCGTAAGCGTACATGTCCTCCGCACAGACCTGTTCAAGGGGACACTGAAGGAAGTCGAACAAATCCCGGATGGCGCTCTCAGCAAACGCCCTGTCATTTACAACCTGGCCGAGATGATGAGCCAGGCATCGCTCTCGCTTTTCGAGTTCGGACGTGTGAACAGTCACCGCTGGCTCCTGGTTGCTTGGACGCCTAACTTTGGATTATATGGTTTCCATATAAGAAACTTGATTTGGTTTCTGGTCGGCCTAAGACATCACCAAAGTACTTGCTCTAAGTTATGATACGAAAAAGGCTTTTATTTCGCAAACCAAGTTTCTCGGTGTCTTACATGGTTTCCGCCTAAGCCCCCCTCCGAAAACAATGACCCTATTTTGACACCAGCCCCAAAAAAAGAAAAGGGGTTATTGCTAACCCCTTGTAATAACTGGTAGGCGGTGAGGGAATTGAACCCACGACCTCCGGTATGTGAGCGCATCAATATCAGATTGACAACGGCTTGTTTTTACTTATTTTTTAAAGCCTTATGTCCACCGTGTGGACATTGAAACCCTCGCCAGCGTCGCCAAATGCAGATTATGTTTGACACTATTATGACACCGACAGCCCTTATAAGAAGGCATAGTACATTATGATTGGATAAACTCTCTCAATCGTTTCAGGCCAAAATCCAAGAAAGCGTACTTCTCCTTGTCCATAATGACCCGGCTGTCCTCGAAAATAGCAAAGTTGCCATTAATACTTTGGGATACGAGTCGAAGTCCGTTCGGGAATTTGCCTCCTGGCCTTTCCCAAAGGTCGGTAATCGTCTTCGATTCTTTTTCAATCTTGAGATTGCCGCCCATGGTACTAATCAGCTCGGAAAGGGACTTTACACTAATGAGCTTTGGGATAACAAGTTCTTGATCTTCCAGGAGCCTTTCGGAAAATTCGTAAATATCCTTGTTTTCCGGTTTAAGGGAAAGATGAATGCCCTCAACAAGTGCCTTTTTTCAACCTCAGCTTTTGGGAGTTTCTCCAGTTGCGTTTCTATATCGCGAAAACGCTTAATCTCCTCGTCCTTTTCTTTATTCATGTTTTTGAGTTCGAGGATAACATTATCTTTTGTTTGGGAGATGACAGCTTTGTAGTTCTCAAGGTCTTTGGGCAAATCAGCAATCAGGTTCTTGTAGATGTTGCCTACCTTCTCAGTTTCGGTAATCCGTTTCTCCATTACCGACAGGGTCTTTTCCTGTGCCTGAATGGTATCCCTCAAGCTTGTAATACGATTCTTAAGGCTACGAATATAGTAGTATAAAAAGAGGAGGATACCTCCTCCCTGGAAGATGGCGGTTATAATGGTGGTAGTCTGCTCTGCATTCATCGTTCTTCTCTCCTATCCCTGCTTGAAACTCACTCTCTACCTTTCCTCCACCCCCACCCCCTCAACCAAAAACACAAAAGCCAGGGTGATGAGTCGCAAAAATTATTTTAATGAACATTAAAAAAGGTATTAATCCCAAGAAAAAATATAGCTCACGAAGCTTACTATTCCCTCATTGAATGGGCACCTTCAACTAAATTTATATTTATATCATTTGGAATTACTACCCTTGAATCCAAGAATTTCCCTGCTGAAACATTACCTAAACCAAATGCCCATAGAAATAATTCTACTCCAGGAGGTGATGGCCTAAATATAAAACCATCTTTATCAATCTTTGAATATTTTGTTTTCAAAAAATCTACTGGACCAGTCATAAATCCCTTACTAATTAAACCCTCTCGAAATAATCCCCATAAAGTGTGGCTTACAATTAGGTCCGAATTTTCCCCTTTTGTAAAATCCATTGACAGATCATAGCTTCTAAAAGGGATAAATATTGTTAAAAGCTTCCTTCCCTCAGTGGTTGTGGGCAAAATTATTTGTCCATTAAAGAGATATTTTGTTGTTCTATATAAAATATAATGAGTTCGAATCTGATAGGTTGACAATCTATTTAATAAAGAAATTAAGACCATTCCGCGATCATCTCTATGTATTGCAGTTCGGGAAGATGCTAATACTCCACCGAAATATTTTGCCGATAATTCATCCTCACAGTAAGACCCTTCATTAAGAATTCCCCTTAAGACTTTGGGCGGTACAGAACCATTTTCTTCCAATTTAGAACCCAGTCGCTTTTCCGCCACTTTAAAAATATGGCTTACATTCTCTATTCTTTTTTGCGTCCAGTTTTTTAGACCTTCCCCTAAATACTCGGCTGTGGGGCCAAGAATTTTTTCAATAATCTTTGTTGACCCTATCGCGGTCCCTAAAATTGTAAGTCCTGTTCCTGGGTCCACTATCCCCCCACAACCTCCTCTTGCTCTCCCTCGCTTCCCGGTAAGCCCTTAAAAACAAAAACCCCATTCCTCTACCTACGAGAAATGGGGTTTCAAAATCTCCTTACCATACCTTCCCTCCGAGCAAGGGGATTGGAGAGCGTATTTCTATGGGGATAATAGCAGAATGGGCAATGATGTCAAGAAGGTATTTTCCCGCTCACTATCCCCTGCCTGCTGCCACTATTTTAGAAATATAAAATAGTCAGCCAGCACCTTTCACCTGACCCCAATCCCCTGCCCATTACACACCCCCAAAAACTTGTAAAGGATTTTTTTTATTTTTTTTGACCCTCCAAACCGCATTTAAATCACTTTAAAGATGGTTGGAAGCCTCTTTTGAGACCTCTGACCGGGAACGCCCAAAAACCCGTGTTATAATTTGCGCGTTATATGCGGCAATCAAGCGAATGGTGATTTATGCAAGGATATCGAACACTTGGAATGACGATTATGTATTTGGGGACATTGTTTACAAGCGTAAGTTGGAATTCTTTTAAGGGAAGAAAATATTTGAGGGAGGGGACAGGCCACGGGGTTCTGCTGGGAAAGGTGAGCTATTCTTGGCAGGATGCAGGTTACGTGTTGTCCTGGTTTGGGAAAAGAGCCGGGCAGGTCCGGAAAATATACCGTCGTTTTATTTCTGAGGGGATCAAGCAAGGGCATAGGCCGGAGCTTGTGGGCGGAGGCCTGATTCGCTCCCTGGGTGGCTGGTCGGCCGTGGAAAGTCTCCGCCGGTCCGGGGAGAAAGTCCTGGCGGATGAGAGGATCTTAGGGACCGAAGATTTTGTGGAGAGGATTTTAAAAGAAGCCGAGAGCAGGACAAGACACTCGTTTTCTTCTCAGATGAGAAATAAACAAGTGCAGCAGATCATTGAGGCGACCTGCAAGAAGGAAGGGGTATCTTTGCAGGAATTGCAGATGGGGAGCCGTCGAGGAGTGATTTCCAAAGTCCGTTCGGATTTGGCCTGGAGGCTGGTACAGGAACTTGGGATTCCTTTAGCGGAGATTGCCCGGCAGATGGGTGTTTCAACATCTGCCATCTCCCAGATTTTGCACAGAAATGAACTAAAGACCAAACACATGGTTGAGGATTTGAAATGAATCCGATGGGGGGGCCGTTCTTTAAGGGTCAAGGGCCAGCCGATTATGATAGCCTGTCCAGCCGCCGTAATGATTGAAGAAAAAAGGTATGTCCTAAAGATGAGGAAGGAATTTCAAAAGCTGCGGGCTAATTGTTCTCGACCCTGCCGATGGGCAGATATCGGACGCGATGGCGGGACTCCTCGACGACAATAACCGCCCCCTTCTCTAACGCCACGGCAGATTCTGAAAGCACGGCGGATAATCGACTGATTAGGTTGGATGTGCGGGTATTATGCAAACGGAAAAGAACGATGCTCGCCTCGTGCCCTTTCGAGAGGGCTACGATTTCGGCAAAATCAAGATCGAAAGTCAAGATCACTCGATTCTCGGAAATGGCTTTATCAAAAATTTCCCCGTTAGGCATTCGATGCAGTCCCTCATCTCGCAAATGGTTGGCATCGTGTCCTTTTTCCCGCAGCCATTTGACGACTCTTATATCCACTCCCATATCGGCAAGGAAGCGCATGCCAGATTCTCTACAGGGTATAAACCTGTTCCTGGGTCAGCCAAGCTGCGTATTCAAGAGCCTGCTGAATATCCTCTCTTTCCAAATCCGGGTATCCCTCCAAGATCTCTTCAAGGGGAGCCCCATGGGCAATCTGGCCGACAATGACCGAAACCGGTATCCGCATTCCACGAATGCATGCTCGCCCCCCCATGATTTGGGGATCGAATGTAATCCGATTAAAAACCTTGTTCATTTCCCGCCTCCTTCCTCCAGATCTCAAGGAGCTGCCTTATTAAAAAGGGGCTACACCTCATCGATGTACCCCCTAAATTCCTGGTAGGCGGTGAGGGAATTGAACCCACGACCTCCGGTATGTGAGACCGGCGCTCTAACCAACTGAGCTAACCGCCCACTATAAGACAGTGCCTAAAGTGTGCTAAAGTGCCTAAAGTTGAAAAAAACTTTAAACTATAATTCAGGATACAAAAACTAAGGGAAAAAGTCCAGCTTTTTCCTGTTTTCCTTTGTATTCCACTCTTCCTTTTACCTCCTCTTCCTGTTAAAATTGATCAAAAATCAACCGGAGAATCAATATGAAAATGGAAGTGAATTGGCTGGAGGGATTTATTTTCAAAGCCACCTGCAATGGTCATGAGGTCATTACGGATCAACACGAGAAAGAAGGCGGAACGGACAAGGCGATGACCCCATCCGAGATTTTTGTGGCTTCGCTGGGAAACTGTATCGGGGTCTACGCCGCGAGGTTCTGCAAAAGGCACAACCTCCCGACCGAAGGGCTGAAGGTCTTTATGGATTGGACGGTGGTCAAAGATCCCTGGCGCATCGGCTCGATTAAAGCTGAGATCCACTACCCCCACGATATTCCGGAAAAAGAAAAAAAGGGGTTCCTGCGCATGGCTGAGGCCTGCTTTGTCCACGAAACCATCCTCCATAAACCGGAAATCGTGGTAGAGCTAGAGTAATTTAAAACTTTTTTTGCCACAGAGATCACAGAGGTCATAGAGATAAAATGATATAATGAACCGAAATATAAAATTTAAAAAAACTTTGAAAATCCACTTTCATTTTTAATCTTTAATTTATTATTCCTCTGTGCTCTCTGTGACCTCTGTGGCAAATATTTCTGCAGGAGGCTGATTGAACCATCTGATCGATGTTGCCAAAGGAGATGTTCCGGCGGATCTCCTGTTGCAGGGCGCCCGTGTGGTCAATGTTTTCACCGGAGAAGTCTACCCGGCCAATGTGGCCATTGCCGGCGAATGGATCGCCGCAGTGGGCAAGGAATACAGCGAGGGGATAGAGAGTCTGGACCTAACTGGACTCTTGCTCATTCCGGGTTTGATCAATGGACACCTCCATTTGGAAAGCTCTCTTTTGACGCCGGCGGAATACGCCCGCCTGGCCCTTGCCCATGGGACTACCACCGTCGTCCTTGACCCGCATGAGATAGCTAATGTCCTTGGCCTCCCGGGCATTCAGGCTCTCATCAACTCCAGCAGTACTCTTCCCTTGGACTTTTTTTTCATGGCTCCTTCCTGCGTCCCGGCCACCCCCCTGGAGACAGCTGGAGCTGCTCTCCAAGCCAAAGACATCGAGAAACTATTGCAGACCCAGCGCGTTCTGGGCCTGGCTGAAATGATGAACTTCCCAGGGGTATTGCAAAAGGATCCGGAAGTCCTGAAAAAAATAGCAGCGGCTAAAAAACAAGGAAGGCCCATTGACGGCCATGCCCCCCTCCTATCCGGTAAGGGGTTGAACGCTTACGTAGCCTCGGGAATTGAATCCGATCATGAATGCACGGAAAGAGCAGAGGCGGAGGAAAAGCTCCGGTTGGGGATGTGGCTGATGATCCGCGAAGGATCGGCCGCTAAGAACCTGCGGGAATTGCTGCCGGTCGTAAACCTCCAGAATTCCCGCCGCTGTCTTTTCGTTTTAGATGACTTGGAGCCCCAAGATCTCCTTTTTAAAGGAGAAATGGATCATCTCCTTCGCCAGGCGGTTGCCCTGGATTTTGATCCCATGGTTGCTCTTCAAATGGCTACCTGTAACCCTTCTGATCGGTTTGGCTTGCGGGATCGCGGAGCCATCGTTCCTGGGCGGCGGGCCGATCTGGTTGCAGTCACGGACCTGAACCAATTCCAGGCAAAGCTGACGATAAAAGGCGGCAAGGTTGTCGCCCGGGAAGGGAAAGCCTACCCTCTTTTCTCTCCCCGTTTTAACACCAAGGTTTCCCAAACGGTAAAGATCAAGCCCCTTGGAAAATCTTCCTTATCCCTATTCCTAAAAACCGAAAACAGTTGGGTCATTGGCATCATCCCCGAGCAGATCTTGACGGAAAAGTTGCTCTTGCCGGTTAAAAAAGATAGCCAGGGCATGATCGTCTCCGATCCCGAATCCGATATTCTGAAGATCGCTGTGATCGAACGCCATAAAGCTTCGGGGAATATCGGCATCGGTCTAGTGAAAGGATTGGGCTTGAAACGGGGCGCTTTAGCGACTTCGGTCGCCCACGATTCCCACAACATTGTTGTTGTTGGCGTGAACGACGAGGAAATGAGGCAAGCGGTCGCAGCAATCCAAAAAATGCAAGGGGGGTTGGTGGTAGTGGACCAGGGAGAAGTGCAAGCTTCCCTCCCCTTGCCCATTGCCGGGCTCATCTCCCTGGAAACAGCCGAAAGGGTAGCTGCCCAAATGGAAAAATTGCTTCAGGCCGCTAAAAAAATGGGCACCGTTCCAGTAAACCCCTTCCAGACCCTCTCCTTCTTGGCCCTGCCCGTCATTCCTGAATTGAAGATCACGGATAAAGGGCTGGTGGATGTTTTCCAGTTCCGCATCATACCTCTCGAAGTGCCTTGATTAGAGTATAGGCCTGACTACAATTTTCCCCAAACTCAATAGCATTAAAAATTTTCTGTCTTTTCATTTAAATTTAATAGGACGCAGATTTACGCAGATACCCGCAGATAATTATTTTCTTTTTAGTTTACCCTGATAATCTTTGTACATCCGTGTCCAAAAAGGAATTTCCTATACAATTAAACTGCCAATTTAAAAATGATGCGCATTCCCCCCCGAAATTTAGTGGTTCTTTTCAAAATGCTGAATTGATACCCGGCCGGTAATTTTCTCCTGTCTCAAGACCAGAATAAAGATTTGCCCCAACTTCGATCATCTTTTTCCCTATGCCCATCGTCCCATGATTAACGCCACCGTTAGGTCTATGAGACTTATGTTGGGAGTCGCCACGATCCCGCTGTTGAGTCTCCACAAAGCCGGACTGGTGTTATGCCGCTTCAGCTCCCCGACAATATCCACTCCTAATTTTTTAGCCGACTCAACGGTCCGCCCATCCACGATGCCCCCGGCAAGACAGGGAATATCCGCCGAGCCGGCGATAAACTGGGAGCCGGGTCCGTCGGTGCCGTCTGTGTCCACCGACGCGATTACGATATTCTTACTTCCCGCAATCCTCAGGGCCGCCGAGAGCGCGAATTCCTGGTTCCGTCCACCGATCCCCTTCTCCTGCCCCACGGTTACGACCAACTCCCCGCTGGAGAAAAGGGCACAGGGAGGATCGCAGGGCAGGCCTTTTCGTTCGACGGTGTTGGCAATCGCAGCCATGTATGTTCCCGCCTGGCTGGCTTCGATCTCTATGAGTTGATCGGCAACCATGATTGCTTTGAAACCGAGCTCTTCGGCTTTTTTCATGGCGGAAAGCAGTTTCCCGCTCTGCCAGTATCCGGGCATGAGCCCGAAAATACGAAAAGACATCTTAGCGAAGTCTTTGGCCTTAAGAGTTTCCTGCTCCGGGTCAGCTTCCTCCAGATGTCTTCTGACTGCGGCGGGAACGGCCTCCAAGGCCTTCCACCGCTTGAGGTTATCGATAGCTTCTTGAAAGGTCGTAGAGTCCGGCAGGGTGTGGAGCCAGTAGTTTTCATGCATCCGCTGGTCATATTCGCCCGGATCGATCGCCAGGATATGGATCATTTTCGCCGGATGGATATAGCGGGAGATTCTGCCCCCCTTCATCCGGTCGAGGTGGTTCCGGATCGGGCTGAGGTGCCTCGTCGGCATGCCGCGCTCGATCTGGGTAACCATCGTAGTCTGGCGCAAGTCCTCCACGCTTATGCCGGGCACGGGCATGGTCAGAAGCGAGGATACGCCGTTCGCCGCGCAGGTAAAGACCAGGTCCCTCTCCGTCAGATCCCTGGTTATCTCCAGGATGCGTTCACATCCTTTGACGCAGTCTTCATCGGGCGTCGGATGCCCTCCCAGCGTAACGCCGATCCTTTTCAGGATTAAAGGATGCCCTTTCTTGTCAATGACATGGCCCCCCGTGAGCCGGTCGCCCAGAACATCCTCTATGGCTTTGGCCACATTCTGGATGCCCTTGCCCGCCCCCAACATGTAAATTCTTCCGAGCCGGGAGAGATCGTAAACTTCATCGCCGGTTCTCGGGCTTCCGCCGGGCTCGAATTCTTTATTCCCGACGATCAGCTTCCCGTTCTCCACTCGAATGAGTTTTCGGGCGTTGGCATATGGGTCGGCGGCCTGTAGACCTGCTTCCAGGATCGGCAACATGGCTTTTCGCCCGGAAAAATTCCCGGTTGAGAGCAGGACTTCCATATTTTGAATTCTGATCCCCATCGATGAGTAGAACTTCCCTCCCTGCCTATGAACTCGGGATCGCTCCCAGTTAAAATCTCCCGGAATGCGGGCTCCCCCTATCAAGGATTGATCTGTAATCTGGAGCAACGAATGCTACCAGAAGCGTACTCCCCCTTGTCCCCCAACTCATCGGCTATGCGCAGAAGCCGGTTATATTTAACGATACTCTTCTGGCAAGGGGGCCCCAATTTTATCTGCCCGGCACCCTCCAGAACCGCCAGGTCGGAAATCGTGCTGTCCTCGGTCTCTCCCGAACGGGAGCTCAACATGGCAGCCCATCCTGCTTCCCGGGCGATGCGGATCGCCTCCAGCGTCTCGGTCATAGTGCCGATCTGGTTGGGCTTGATGAGCACGGCGTTCGCCGCCTTGAGTTCAATTCCTCTCCGAAGGCGGTCGGGGTTTGTAGTGAAAAAGTCATCTCCGACCAGCTGTACTTTTTCTCCTATCCGTTCGGTTAAAGCCTGCCATCCTTCCCAGTCTTCTTCCGCCAATCCGTCTTCAATGCTCACGATGGGGTAGGCCTCAACCCACTCGGCCCATAAATTCACCATTTCCTCCGCAGTGAGGTTGCGTCCCTCTCCGGTCAGGGCATAATTTCCATCACGATAAAGCTCGGATGTGGCGGCGTCTATCCCGATAAAGCACTCCTTCCCAAGCTTGTAACCGGCTTTTTCAATGGCCGCGGCAATAACTTCCACTCCCTCCCGGTTGGAGCCCAGGGACGGGGTATAGGGGCCGCTCGCTTCCGGGACGCTGTATCCCTTCTTCTGAAGGACTTCCCGCAATGCCTGGTACACATCGGCGCCGGCTTGGAGCGCCTCCTGGAAGCTCGAGAACCCCGCAGGAATCATCAGATACTCCTGGAGGTCAACCGAACTTTGGGCATGCGAACCTCCGGCAAGCATATCAATTACTGGCACCGGTAGACGGAAGGGTCCTTCTCCTCCTAAATAGCGGTATAAGGGAACCTTCAGGCTGGCGGCAGCGGCATAAGCTGTAGCCAAGGAGACGGCCAGAATCGCATTGGCCCCCAAGCTGCTCTTCGTGGGGGTTCCGTCCAGGTTCAGGAGCTTCTCATCGACCTCTTTCTGCCGGGTCGCCTTCATTCCCTTCAAGGCCGGTGCGATCAGCCTGCGGACGTTTTCCACCGCTTTGAGTACGCCCTTGCCGCTAAAGCGTTTGGGATCTCCGTCCAATAACTGAACCGCTTCATGACTTCCGGTACTGATTCCCGCAGGCACGGCCGCTTGGCCATAGGTGCCGTCAACTAGAAAAACCTCCGCCTCAACGGTAGGGTTGCCCCGGAAGTTCAACACCTCCCGGGCCCAAATCTTCTCAATTGTGTCCCAACTCGCCATCTCCATTCTCCTTGTGCTTCAATCAATTTGTGGAATTTACGTCATCTCCAGGAACTTGTCAAAAGAAAATCAGGTAAAAGGAGAAACAACTATAGCAATGACCTGGAGGGAGGCGAAAACCTTGTTTTCGCCTCCTTGGCGTTGAGCTCTCCGCTTCCTTTTTGCGGAAGGCCGGTACTTAGGTAGACCTAACCTCCTGGCGCATGAAAACAGCATAGGTTATGGCAAAGAAGACCATGGTGATGGCGATCAAAGATATGAGGTGGGGCAAGACGATGTAAATGCTTTCGGTTAGGGGAAGAGGGTTTTGAAAACGAGAAATCGACAACCGTTCCATGGGACCCATCAGGAGTATCGATTGAGTGGTTTTTCTCAGGGGGTCCAGGAGGATGGTCGTCCCCTCGCTGTAAAGAGTCATCGGTGAAAACAGGGAAAGAATTTTTCGGGTCTGTTCATGCTTAATCAGTAGTTCAGGGTTATCAGCCGGCCGGGTTTGATCGATGGGGGAAACCACGTCGGCTACCACACTGGCCCCCATCGCTACGAAAAAGGAGAAGAAAATCCAGCAGGCGATGGCGGCCAGAGCCGAGGTGGCCATACTGCGGAATCCCACGGAGAACAGAATAGAAATCCCCAGCCAGAAAGCGATATAGAAAATGCTGATCACTAAGTAGACGAGTAAACGAAAAATCTCCTCCGGACCAGGAACCACCCCGATCAGCAGCAGACCGAGGCCGGAAATCATCAACACGATCGATACCAACATGATGGAAATGGTGATCAACCCGGCCAGGAACTTGCCGTTAATAACCGCATCCCGGTAGATCGGCTGGGAAATCAGCTTACTGAGCGTGCGGGCGCTTCGCTCCCGGTTGATGGAATCAAATCCCAGCACAATCCCCAAAAGGGGGCCAAAGATGGCGATGAACTGAATCAAGGAAAAGAGCTTCCCGGGAGATGTAAAAAGCATCAGGAAAACAAAGGTGGGTTTGGCCACATCTTTCAACTCATCCCGCAATCCCGATCCAACGATGAAAGCCGTTACCAGGCTGACCATGAGGATCAAATAAAAGAGCAGGATGAAGCGGGTGCTGCTGAAATGATCCGCCAATTCCTTGCGGCAGATGGTAAGTATTCCCTTCACGATTGACCCTCCTTAAAATACTTCATGTAGACCTCTTCCAGGGTATACTTCTCCTGCCCTACCCCGAATTTCTCTTGGGCCAGGTCCTCGATCCGGCCTACGGCCACCATCTGACCCTTGATCATAATCCCCACGCGGTGACTAATTTTCTGAACCTGATCTAAGAGGTGGGAAGAGAAAAAGACCGTAATTTTTTTATCGTGGCTCAGGGAGCGAATCAGCTCCAGCATCTGGAGCGAACCGTCTGGATCGAGTCCCAGCGTGGGCTCATCCAATAAAACGACTTGAGGATCCTTCAGCAGGACCTCGGCAATACCTAAGCGCTGCCTCATGCCGCGGGAGTATTCTCCTACTTTTTTTTTGGGGTCCACTTCGAGGTCAACAATTTTCAAAAGCTCCTTGATTTTGTTGCTGGCCAGGTCATCAGGAATTTCGTTCAGCCGGCTAATGAACAATAAGTTCTGGACGGCATTCATATCGTCATAGAACCCGACATTCTCTGCCAGGTAGCCCACCAACCTTTTTACCTTCAGTGGTTCGCGGGTGGGGTCAAAGCCGCAAACCCAGGCCTTCCCGGACGTAGGCTCACTGAGTCCCAAGAGCATGAGTAAAGTGGTTGTTTTACCGGCGCCGTTTGGCCCCAGGAATCCGAACACCTCTCCCGGGTTAATCTTGAGGTTCAGGTGGTCAACGGCGACCTGCTCCCCGTATACCTTGGTCAAATCCTGGGTTTCGATGACATTCCGCCCGTTCATCTTACCGCCTCCCCAGCCAGTAGAATAACCCGCCCAGGCCGGCGATGACCAAGACAATAATAATGATTCCAATCCAGCCCCAGGCGGCAGAGGTTTTCACGGACACCCGTATCTCCACCGTCTTGCTGCTGCCCTTCTCTCCATCAACGGAAAGGCCCACCGAATAATCTCCAACCAAGGCCTGACCGGCGGCGGAGATGGTGACCTCCACCTGTTTCAACGCCCCGGGCTCCAGAGCATCGATCTTCTCGGGTTTGAATTCAACCTTCCAGTTTTCCGGCTTGAAGGAACTGAAACTAATGTTGCGGTTGACGGCGGACCCGGTGTTCTTGACAAAAAGGGACATAATGGCCGGCTTGCCGGCAATCGCCTCCAAAGAGAGAAGCCCGGTGGGAGTCCCGGCATCCAGCTTGTAAATCCCCGTAAGAATGACGGTGAGTTTCGCCTCGGCTTTCTTCTCGCCGGAGGTGATCCAGACCGTCACCGGAAAGCTGCCTGAAGTGGCATCTTTCGGAGGGGTAACCTCAACGGCCACCGTCTGATTCTGCCCTGCTTTTACCCGGAAACTGGAAATCTGCTTCTGCTCATAAGCGGGCTTGAAACTCACTTCCCATTTTGGCGGAACTTGGGCGGAAAGGTTGAAATTCTTATCGCTTTCGCTTTTGTTGGTCACCTCAAGGGAAAACTCAAATTTGGCATCGGTTTGTCCCTGGAGCACGGGGTAGGAAGTCGTAACCTGGATTTCCTCGCCAACCTCCGACTTTTCACGAACGGTGACGTGGATTTTTTGCGAAGAGGTCAATTTTCCATCTTCGGTTTGGGCATCGATCTGAAAAAAATAACTCCCCGGCTTAACCCCCTTATCCGGCTCGGCCAAAAAAGTCAGGGTCCGGGTTTTCCCTCCCGGAACGGGTATAGCATTGACCGTGTAATTCGGCGCTTTGACCGAAACTTTCCAACCTTTGGATACCGAAGAAATTTTTAAGCCGATATTCTCATCCCTTTTCCCCTTGTTCTCGATGGTAAGCTCCATCCGCACGGATTCTCCCGGCGCAACAAATATCCCGGAGTATTCGGTGTATATGGCCATCCCTCTCTCAGGCCGGGTATCCTTATCCTTTTCCTGGGCTGGCAAAGTGGCCGGCAAGCAAAGAAAACAAATCAAGGCCATGACTGTCAAAGTTAATCCCTTCCCTCGCAACAAACTTCCCCGACTCATGTCTACCTCCTCAAAAAATTTAAGCGTTAAATTTTTAAGACATTCCCAAAAAGGTTTGACGACCTATGAATTGCAGGCAAAGCCCTTGGCAGACAAATCTTCCTTTTAAAATTAATCTAAAAATAATTATAAATCTCCTTTTTGTCAAGTGAATTACGATTGCCCAGGTAATTTTTTTATCCCACCCGCTCCCCACGGCAGCTTTAGGATGAACCGTTCCTGAAACCTTTCCAAGCTTTAGGAAAAAATTGGTCTGGGATTCTTTCAGGATAGAAGCTTTGATCAGGCTGCGCCGGTCTCTTTCAACTTGCCGACGATGGAAGCCTTATCCCAGGCTCCCATATGGCGGAAAACTTCTTTTCCTGATTTGTTGAAAAAGATCAGGGTGGGAATGAGTTGAACGCGGTATTCCCCGGCCAGTTCCTTATATTTATAGACATCAATAACGAATACATGGGCTTTTCCGGTATATTCCTGCTTGATTTCTTTTAGGATGGGACGAATCTGCCGGCAGGGCATGCACGAATTGGCCCCCAAATCAACCAGAACCGGCTGGCCGCTCCGGAGGGCTCTCTTGAATTCTTCGGCCGTGTCGGTCTGGGGAGTGGGAACGCTGACGGCCTGAACGTGGTTCTCGTTGATCTCTACCTTGGCTTTCGTCCGCAAGGAGGTGACGTATTCCTCCACTTGCTCTTTTCCTTTGGCTTCCCGAATGATGTTTTCAATCACCGGGGCTACTTCATTCAAAGGCTTCTTTCCTAATTGGTCGCGATGCTGGCGATAAATTTCTTCTACCTCTTCTTGGCTTACTTTAACTTTATCCAGAACTTCTTTTTTCAAGAGGCTCTGAATCCTGGATACTTCGGCTTCTTCGCCCTTGGCGGCCGGATCATTCTTCATCCCTTGGCGTTCCGCCTCTTGGAGCAGGATTTCCTTAAGGACCAATTGTTCCAAGAACTGTTTCGGCTCTTCCCGGAGCATGTCCTGGTAGGGAGCCGGAATTTTCGCTATTTCTCTACCGAATTGGGCAACGGTAATGCTCCGATCATTGATCACCGCGATTTTCTGCCTCTCCGGATTCCAGGCGAATAATTGGAGGTAACCGAACACTCCCCCGGCAATCACGACAGCCAATACGGGAAGAATCCATTTCAGATTCTTGCTTGCCTTACTCATTCAATTTTTCCCCTTCATCTTTGATGAACTCGTAAAAAGGCCGAAAAGCCGTCACTCCTGCGCAATCAGGAGTCCAGAACTACCTTAATTATCTGGATTCCCGCCTTAGCGGAATGACGAAAATGAGGGGAAAAGGACTTTTTACGAAGCCATCATCTTTTAAATGCTATCAGATTATCAAGAAACCTTGGAAATGTCTATGAAAGAATCTTTTTTCCCCGGGCAAATTCTGCTCATCCTATGATACTCAAGCCCCCTATCCTTATTATTTAGATAGGAACCCTACAACTTTTTCCCGGATCTGGTCTCTTACCTTGCGGAAAGCAAAAAATTTTTCTGCTTCGCTGCCGCCGGCAGCCGCCGGATCTTCGAAACCCATATGCAGCCTCTTCGTCCCCCCAAAAAAAAACCGGACAGGTCTCCGCCGCGTGGTCACAAAGGGTAATGACAAAATCGAATTTCTCGTTCGCAAACTCATCGATCGACTTGGACCGATGCTGGGAAATATCGATTCCCACCTCCTTCATCGCGGCCACCGCCAAGGGATGGACAGAGGCGGGTTCCGTACCGGCGGAGAAGGCCTGGACCTTCCCCGCCAGGTCATGGTTGATCAACCCCTCGGCCATCTGGCTCCGGGCGCTGTTATGGGTGCAGATGAAGAGGACTCGTTTCATGAGCATCCTCCCGCGTAGGGGCGACCGGCCGGTCGCCCCTACATAACCTTTTTAATTCGGCCGCGAGCGGGTCAGGGCTTGCATGTAAGATGGCAAACTCCCGTAGGAGTCTCCACGGCAAAAGGAAAATATTTTCTCTTGAACCAAAGGGCCACATTGACCAGGCTGATTAAAACCGGAACTTCCAATAAAGGCCCGATGACTGCGGCAAAGGCCTGCCCGGAGTTGATTCCGAATACCGCCACAGCAACAGCGATGGCCAGTTCGAAGTTGTTCGATGCGGCTGTGAAGCTCAGAGTCGTGGACTGCTCATAGGTGGCGCCGACTTTCATGGACAGCCAGAAAGAGACAAAAAACATGAGCACAAAATAGATGAAAAGAGGAATGGCCACCCGGACCACATCCATGGGTAGACGCACGATGTATTCCCCCTTGAGGGAGAACATTACCAGGATGGTGAAGAGAAGGGCGATCAGGGTGATGGGGCTGATCTTGGGAATAAATTTCCGCTCATACCACTCCCGCCCCTTTGTTTTTAGCCCGATGAGCCGGGAAAGCACCCCGGCGATGAAGGGGATGCCGAGATAAATAAATACGCTCTCGGCGATCTGGCCGATGGTGATATTGACCACCACCCCCTTGAGGCCTAGCAGCGGGGGGAGGACGGTAATGAAAATGTAGGCGTAAACGGAAAAGAAGATCACCTGAAAGATGGAATTGAAGGCCACTAGGCCCGCGCAGTATTCCCGGTCCCCGGCGGCCAGGTCATTCCAGATGATAACCATGGCAATGCAGCGAGCTAGGCCGATCAAAATCAAGCCAACCATATATTCCGGGTAACCGGCAAGGAATAAAATGGCCAGGACGAACATCAAAATCGGGCCGATGACCCAGTTTTGCACCAGGGAAAGGCCAAGAACCCGGTAATTTTGGAAAACATGCCCCATTTCTTCGTACCGCACCTTGGCCAGCGGCGGATACATCATCAGGATGAGCCCGACGGCAATGGGAATATTGGTCGTGCCCACCTGAAACTGATTCCAAAAATTCACCACCCCGGGAAACAGGTACCCCCATCCTACCCCCATAAACATAGCCAGAAAAATCCAGAGAGTCAAAAACCGGTCCAGAAAAGATAGTTTCTTCACCGCGCTATTTTCCGTCATTTGCTCCTTCCCTGAATGTTTTTAAAGATTTTTTATCCATGCCTTTACTCTATGCTCTATGCCCTTCTGGAGTGATGAACTTCTTGATCTCTTCCACCGTGAGCAGCTTTCCAGATGCTTTCACTTTTCCATCCACCATTAAGGCCGGGGTCATGAGGACTCCGGATTGGGCGATGGCCTTGATATCCTGCACCTTAATGACTTCGGCTTCGAATCCTAAATCTTTCACCGCTTCTTTGGCCCGCTCCGCGAGCTGGTTGCACTTGGGTCAACCCATACCCAGCACTTCGATCTTTTTCATGTTTTCCTCCATTTTGTCGTTATTATTGATGATCGCGTAAAAATTCTTTTATTCTCCATTTCCGTCATTCCCGTGAAAACGGGAATCCAGTCTTTTCAATGCCTTTCATATATCCTGGATTTCCGCCTGCGCGGGAATGACGACCTTTTACGAATTCCTCATTGTTGGAAAAGGAAATTCCCGGCGAACCAACCCACTATAGTTCCTAGAATCGTAATCAAAGGAAAATAAACCAATCCTTTCTTTAATCCGAAGACTTTGATGATGGCCAGCATATTGGGAAGGCTCATACCAGGCCCAGTTAAGAGAAGCGCTAAGGCCGGACCTTTCCCCATTCCCAAACCCAACAATTTGTGCACAAATGGCGCCTCGGTCATGGTGGCCATGTACATGATCTGGCCGATCAGCGTCGCCAAAAAAGAAGGGAAAATGCCCGACCCGCCCAGCCAGCTCTCGATCCACTGCTGGGGAAGAAGTTTCCCGATCACTCCGACGAAGAAAACTCCTCCCAACAATAAAGGAAAGATAATCCGGACAAACCACCAGGTCTCCGTCATCCACTGGCGGATCTCTTCCCCGGACTTGACCCTCCAGGCATACAGGGTGATGATGATCATGCCCGCGGCCCAGACATATACTTTATGGAGAAAGGGGCCTTTTTGTACAAGGTAATTGGGGGCCAGCAAGTCGGCTACGATTAAAAGAATGAGGATGAGGTCTTTGCGGGACACAATCCCTCTTCCTTCGGGGTTGATGGCCGCTCCGGCCACCCTCTTGATCTCTTCCTGCCGGAAGGCGAAACTCATTACCCAGCCGACCACAAAAGCCATGGCGAGGGCCGCAAGGATGCGGACAATCACCATCTCGGTCCCCAGGATAGCGCCGGTATAGACTAAGGCCAGAATGTTGGCTGCCGGGGCCACCCAGAGAATGATGAAGGCGGCGCCGATTCCGCTTCCGCCGTAATACAAACCGCTGGATACCGGGATCACCGTGCAGGAGCAAGCGGCCACAAAAAAGCTTCCCCCGCTGGCCAGGGTGAAGGATTTGAGTTTATTCGCCGCACTCCCTAAATAATAAATAATGGTCTCTTTGGAAATAAAGGTGACCATGGCCCCGGCGAGAAGAAAAGCCGGGATCAAACAGGTGACTACATGCAGGGCAATATATTCTTTCAAGGCCTCCAAACCGGCCATGATCAATTCCATTACGAATATCGCTCCAATCCCCTTCTCTACAATTCATTTCATATTTGGGCGAGAACCCTTTTTTGCTCCGTTAAATGTTTTTTTAACATTATGCCAACCTTATCCAAAATCTCAAAAACTTCCGGCCCCTTGACTTTCACCATCACTCTCACCCCGTCCTTCCGTGTATTGATCAGGTGGCTTTTTTGCATCACGGAAATGTGCCGGGAAATATTGGACTGTTCCCCATTGATCTCCGGCACGATCTCACAGATGCATTTCTCCCCGCCCCGCAGGCACTCCAGGATCTTCAAGCGGGTAGGCTGGGCCAAAGCCTTCAAAACTTCCGCCTTCAATTGAATCGCTTTTTCTTCCATTTTTAACTCCATGTAATTATGATTATCTAATCATATAATCAATTACAATAGCTGTCAAGTAAAATTTATTGGGAAAGTTAGCAACCCCGATCAAAATGGCGGTAAAAACGAACCCGGCGATCGGTCCGTAAGCCGCGCCGTTGTCATGAAGGTATGTTTTCCGGTTCAGAACGATGAGGGAGTTGAAAGCCAGGTTTATAACCATTTTGGCTCGGCCCGTTAAAGAAAATCTTGAGTTGCTGAAGGGAAATAAACTTCGGGAAATTTCCATGGACCATTCCTGCCGGGCCCACCAGAGAGGGTGCGGGCATTAAACGGATATTGACGGGGGGAGGATGTCGCCTCCGATACCTGGGGGGGACCGGCTGAGGGAGGCGCGGGAATTTTTAGGCAACGTTGAGGTTTCATCTTTGCCTTCCCTTAGAGGTCTTGACAAATAGGTTATAATAAGTACAATTAAAATGTAGTTACATAAACTACATTAACACGAATGGAGATTGCGATGATTAGCGTGGGTATCAGAGAGGCGAAGATCAATTTAAGTAAGCTATTAAAGCGGGTCATGCAAGGTCAGGAAGTTGTTATTACGGATCGGGGAAAACCGGTAGGGAAAGTTGTTCCGATACCGAAGGAGCATCTTCCGATGGCCGAGCGAATTAGAAAAATGGAGGAGCAAGGTCTATTCGGACCGGTGCGCAAAGGGAGGGCAATGCGACTGCCGCCGCCGCTTCCCGCACCCGAGGGTCTTGCTCACCGATTTCTTCAGGAGGACCGGGACGCATGAATCAAGAGGAGAAAAAGATCGTGCTTTACTGGGACGCATCTGCGATCCTCTCCGCGCTGATAAAAGACACCTGGAGCGAGGAAGCACAGAAATGGGCGCGCAAAGAAGGCGTTCATTTGCTTTCCTCGTTGGCCTATGCCGAGGTCCTGGCGGTCCTTTTCCGGATGAAGAGGGAAAGGATGATGGCGGAGGTGCTTGTGGAAGCCGCCCTTGAAACCCTCGAAAACGGCCCTTGGCGGCGATTGAACCCTGGACCTACGTGGGGCCTTATGGCCGAGCTTTCCAAACGATGGCCCCTCAGGGGGGCCGATCTCTGGCACCTTTCCGCAGTTAAAAGCGTTCGCGATCATCTCCCGGAAGTGAAGTTTTTGACATTTGACACGAGGCTCAGGGCGGCTGCTCAGGGAGAAAAAATCGGCCTGTAAAGCGGCATGGGAGGCCGCAAGTTCCTCATATAATGTTGCTCCCCTAAAAATAGTACCTCGCTCTCAATTCTATCCGGTAGTCGTTGGGCTTTTCGCCGAATTCCGTCCCCCCGGGAGAAGCCGGCCTTTCGCCCTTATTTCTTTTCCCCTTTTTCGATGCAGGGATGCTCTTCTTTAGAGCCATGGCACTTTTCCACCTGCTCGGGAGTACACTCCTCGGGCTTCCCCTTCAATTCCTCGGGGCACTGACAACCTGTCTTATTTTCTGCGCAGCACACTATTTTCTACCTCCTTTCTTTGCGGGTGTTTGTTTATAGGTTTGGAGGAATTTTTCCAGACTCCTCAGGTTCCTTTCCATAAAAGGGATCCAATCCCGGAGCAGCTCCTCTCCCTCTTTCGTAATGCGGTAATACCTTCGGGCCGGTCCTGTACCCGAAGTATCCCAGGTGGAAGAAACAAAGCCGTCCTCGTCCAGTTTCCGCAAATGCCGGTAAACCATTCCGGGGTCCGGCGGCCCGTCGAAAAATCCAAAATCCATGATTTTTTCTAAAAGTTCATACCCATAGGAAGGTTTCAGGCGCAAAGCGAGAAGGAGGCAGGGCTGGGTAAAACGTTCTGTCTTCCCTCCGGGACAGCTGCAACCCGTCTCCCGGCAATCATGGTTTTTGCACATAAATCAATCCTCTATAGGTTTTAAACATATATTAGACTAAATCTAATTTTTCGTCAACTGGTTTTTTGGGCAGAAAGCTTTTTAAAGCTTTAAGATCTTTTTCTCTACTGCGTAATAGAGAAGAAGGCCGGCGAGGTAGGCTATTCCCATGTTCCACATGGCCAGGCCCGCGGTGACCAGCATGATATAGACATCGGAACGGCGGTTGCCGATGTCTTTGCTGATGGATGCCAGTTCCAGGCCCGTAAAGAAAAGGATGACGCCGAGGATGGAGGGAGGAAAGAACTTAAAGATGGTGGCCACGGAATCGCTGAAAAACAACCCCAGGATAAGGACGATCACTCCCAGAATCACCAGGGCCCCGCCGGTGCGGGCCCCGAAGCGGACGTGGCCGGCCATGCCCCCCGCTCCATGGCACAAAGGAATTCCCCCGATGGCCGCGCTGAAAAGATTCATGACGCCATGATCCAGGGCGATCGTTTGGACTTTTGCCGGTCGGTCCGGGAAGAGTTCATTGTTTTCCTCGGCCGTCCCGATGATGGCATTTCCCAAAGTGAGGGGGGCCTGGGGTAAGCCCAAAATAAGAGTCCCAGCAACCAGATCCTGCCAAGTGAGTTTGCCCAGGTAAACCTCCGGAATTCTCCAACGGGCAGAAATTTGAGTAAGCTCATTCCAGAGGGAGGGGTTGGAAATCAGGGCAACACCCATGCCAAAGGCCAGCAGGATGAGCATGGCCGGAATCCTCTCCCTAGAGAGTAAAAAGAAAGTCATGGCGAGGGCCATAATGGCCACCACCGGCTGATCCCCCATCATCTTAATCCCCTCGAGGACAAAAGAAAGCCCAAGTCCTAACATAATGCCGCGAATAATCGGTTTGGCTGTAATCTTGTGGAGCCAGGAGACTGCCCCTGTAAACCCCATGATCAGCCAGAATATCGCTGTAAAAAGCCCTGAGCCCCAGATCATCCCGTGGGTGATACTCTCCGGGTGGGCGATCGCCATGCCCCCGATTGCCTTCATGGGCTGGACGGGGAAGGGAGTTTTGAAGTACTGCCCCACGAAAATTTTGAAAACCCCGAAAGCCACTAAGATGCCCAAGGGGTCCATCTTGTTCAAAGTGATGTAAGCGGCCACAAAGGGTATAAAGGTACCCAAGTCCCCGAAGGCCCCGGCCAATTCCATTCGATTATATTCGTTTCCCAATATGCGCACGGTGAATAGCTCTCCGCCTTCAGCCGTAGGGGCGGGGTGACCCCGCCCCTACATGGTCGCGGGTCCCTGGAAGGTGAACGCTGTCTTTATTTTTTAAAAGCGCCTTTAAACTTACTCGCCACAGATTGGTCTAAACCTTTTCGAAAAGCATCGTACTGATTTAAGAGTCGTTTTCCCTGAGAGGTCACTTGGGCGCCTCCTCCCTCTTTTCCCCCCACCTGGGTTTCCACCAACTTGATTCCGGAGCGCCTTTCCATCTTCTGAATGATCCCCCAGGCGTGGCGGTAGGACATGCTGTACTTTTCCGCGGCCTTCTGGATCGATCCCTTTTCATCGATCATTTTCAAGAGACCGACCTTGCCGTTTCCGGCGATCACTTCGCCGTCTTTTTCCAGCCACATCTTGTATTTAATTTCCATAACGCCTCCTGATCTAAAAAATAAGCGATATGTTTTTATAAACCGATCGGTAAGAATTGTCAAGAAAAAGATAAGGCCGGGGGTTTGTACAAACCTATTAAATTCAGTTCCCTTTCGTCAACGAACCTTCCAAATTCAAGAGCCTATGTTAGTGGCATTCAAAAAGGTACCAGATTTGGTCATGGTGGTTCCCTCATAAAATAGGAGTAGTCGTAGTTCTCCCTTGAGCAACTTGTTTAAGGGCAAGTTGGGCCGTGACGTCACTGCAATGTTTTCTTCGTCTACGATTCGATTCCGTTATTTCTTGCTTCGATAAGACCTCCCTTCAAAGGTAATAAACTTTCCATTAAGGCTCAGACGGTCGAGAATGGCCGAGGCCGTAACCGTATCAAAGCTTTTGCCCCAGTCGGAGGGGACCAGGTTTGTGGTTACAAATAAGAAAGTCAAAAAAGGTCGGAGGTCCGGAAAAACAGGACCGAGGTTCGAGGGACGAGGCAGGAAGATAAAAAAGCTATGAGTAAAGGGTGCTGAGTAACAAGCGTGAGAGAGGATCGAGGGTTTTTGGGACGGCAGGTGCTCCCCCGAAAACCATCGCAAGGGAAGATCCGATCTTAACAGCCCTGGCACTCTTTCTTCAAATAATCATGCAGGCGGAGATGGACTGCTTTGGGCAAAGGTTCGTTTCCCGCATATTGGTAAAGCGTAATGGTTTTCTTGAGGGTGTTTACAAAAATCAGGCACGGATGGCAGTCTTCCATGTGGCTTTCCAAGTCCTGGCAAAGTTTCGGATCCAGCTCACCGTCAAGATATTCGGAAAGTCTCTCCAGGATTTCTCTGCATTTCATAGCCCTTTTCCTTAAATCTCTTTCTGTTTCTTTTTTTCGAAATATTCGGCAAGCATGCCCCGCAAGGTCAGCCGTGCCCGGTGCAGCCTGGACTTCACCGCTGCTACCGATATTCCCAGGGTCTCCCCGGCTTCGGCGTTGGAGAAGCCTTCGATGTCGCGCAGGATGAAAACCGCCCGGTATTCGGCCGGCAATTTTTCCAAAGCTTCCAGCATTTTTTCCCTGGATTCTTTACTTAGAAGCGTCTCTTCGGGTAGGTCTGGCCAATCCTGAATCTGGGAATGTTCTCCTTCTTCATGCTGAGGGAGATATTCCTCGAGAGGCAATAATTTTGACGGCGCAGGTTGGCGATGGCGAATTTTCATCAGGGAAACGTTGGTGGCCAGGCGGAAAAGCCAGGTAGAAAAGGTCGAGCGGCCTTCAAAATTATTCAGACCCCTGTAAACCTGCAAAAAAGTTTCCTGGAGCGCGTCTTCAGCATCCTGTTGATTCCGCAACATGCGCATGGACAACCGATAGACTTTCCCTTCATAACGATTCACCAGGGCTTCGAAGGCCTGGAAATCGCCCGCTTTGACTTTTTCAACTAAAACTTGATCTGATAAATCCAAAATTTAGATGCTTTCCACCGGCAAAAGGTTCAATTAATGGTCTTAAAAACTCTGTGATCTCTGTGTCCTCTGTGGCTAATTTAAGCCCGACTATATCCGGGAGGAGTCTTTCTTTCAAGAACTTTTCTTATCCGGAAGCGCCAGTCAATCATTTTTCCATTGGGGATTGCGCTTCTGCGCAAATGCGTTCGGTCCTTCAGAGAAATCATGCGTCCCGATAAGGGTGTTGAAAAGCATGGCTTCGATGCGCAATCCTTCGGTCAATGGTTCTCCGATCCCGCGCAGAACAGCTTCCTTGTCTGTGCGGATGGCCCCTTGCGGGAACTGGCTGATCAGTTCCGCCAATTCCAGGCAACGTTCCAAAGCTTTGCCCTTGGGAACCACTTCATTCACCAATCCCACGGATAAAGCATCCGAGGATTTGATCCTCTTTCCCGTAAGGATCAAATCCATGGCCCTCCCCAACCCTACTACGCGCCAGAGTCGCTGCGTGCCTCCATCCCCTAAGCCTACGTTCCATCGCCTCTCCAGGCAGCCGAATTCGGCATGCTCGGCGGCAATGCGTATATCGGCAGCTAAGGCCATCTCCAGCCCGCCAGCAAAACAACTCCCGTTGATAGCGGCTAAAATGGGTTTAAAGATATCGATCCCCCGGGTAAGCCCCCCGAATCCTGGCCCGTCATAAGCCCGGCGCCGTTGAAAATGGGCATCCTTTTTGATCATGAAGGGAGGCCAGGCTTTCAAGTCGGCCCCGGAACAGAAAGCCTGATCCCCTGCCCCGGTAACAATGGCCACAAACGCTTCCTCATCCTCTTTAAATCTGTTCCAGGCCTCGGCCATTTTTTTATCGGTTGCGGGATCGATGCAGTTCATCACTTCCGGCCGGTTGATGGTGATGATGACCAATCGGTTTTTTTTCTCATAAAGCACTGTCGACATCATTCCCTCCCTACAAAAAAACAGGACGCAGATCTTCGCAGAAAAGCATTTTCTCTTTAGGAAATCTTAAAAATCTGCGTGAATCTGCGTCCAAAAAATGATATGAAGGGCCAATGCAACTTCTTCAGGCCCGGGGAAGATTTCGAAAATTTTTGGAAAATAATTCGTCCAGCAGCGGGATCTTATCCATATCAATGGTGATTACCCGCAACACCTCTCGTCGTAGCGGATGCGCCCGGAATTTAGCAACCGCGCGCGCAATGCGCGCCTGGCGCGCCGCTAAATAAGTCTTTACAGCTTTCCTGCGGGCATCTTTACCTCCGATGAGCTCCGCTCCGAGCGCCACAGCTCCCCCTTCCAAGACGATATCTTCCGATACCCCCAGCTCCGAGTACCAGAGTTTCCGGCCGGTTTTCGAATCCACCAGAGTGAAACTTCCTTCCATCTTTATATGCACACCTACCTGCCGCCCATAACTAAAAACCCTTACGTAGAGGAGGCCGTCGGCACCGATTAATTCTCCAATTTTACGGGAGGTCAAGGCTTCAATCTGGCCAGCTTCCTGGATCCCCTGCTGTTGCAGAGCATCGTCGATACGATCAAAATTAATCAAGGCGTATCCTTTATCAGCCAGCTCAGCCCGGGCCAGCAAGCGAAAGACAATGGGGGCATCCAAATCACTGGTCTCGTTCAGGGCAGGAAGGACGGCAATCCGGGTTGGCTTTAGGGCGGTGTAATCCGGGGTCAGCTCATAAAGAGGTGCTGCGCAAGCAGTCAAGATCAGGAAAACGGAAATTAAAACAAGGTTCCATCCTGAAATTTTGGGCACCCCCCGGTCCATCTCTTCACCCCTTAACCAATTCCTGCCTGTTGAAACGCTTCTATGTTACTCCCCGGCTCCTCCAAAATCAAGATAGGAATAGTAACTTTGTACTTGCCTGATTTTATAAAATTTCGTAAAATCGCATAAATTAATTTGGACACAGATTTCCACAGATATTCACAGATATTTATTTTTTTGCATTTAATATCCTGAAAATCTGTGTTCAATAAGGAAATTCCTATACAATTAAATTATTCTGGATTATTATTAGAATTTACCGGCCTCATTCCAGAAGATATTCTCCTCGGCCATTGGTTTTAACAAAATGATTAAGCAAATCGAGCGGCAAGTGCGGGAGCTGCAAAAAGAATTGGCTGAAACCCAGAAAGAGCGCAATTTGCTCCGTCTTCAACCTTGTCAGGGCGATCTGGAAATCCGGCAGAAAGAGGAGAGGCTGGACAGCCTTGACACTCGTATTGAATCCCTCAACCAGCAGATCCGGGAGTTGGAGAAAAAGCGCCGGGAGTTGATGTCCGAAGCCTTAAAGAAATCCGGCCATGAATCTCCCTTTAGCTAAATTTTTTCCTCATGGGAAGGGAGAAAAAAAATTCTTTAAAATTTTTAGGTTTACATATGAAAAGGGTTCATGATATATTTGGCGAAATTGGAATGAATCATAAACTTTTTCAAGGAGAAGGAGAGAGATGACCAAATTTCAACTTATTCAGAAACTCATGGAAAGGTCGAATACTCTCGCCCAGCAGGATGCCAAAACCATTGCGAACACAATTTTTTCCTCCATGGCCAACGCTTTGGCCAGGGGGGAGAGGATCGAAATTCGCGGCTTCGGCAACTTCACGGTGAGGACATACCAATCCTATCAGGGTCGAAACCCGCGGACGGGCAACAAAGTGGATGTTTTGCCCAAAAAACTCCCTTTCTTCAAGGTCGGAAAGGAGCTGAAGGAACGGGTAGATAAGTCATCCACCCGTTAACCGCAAGAAACTTTTTTTACCTCAAGCAGAGAATTTTATTTGCGCTTTCTTCTCTGAATACGGGTCTTTTTCAGAAGTTTGCGATGTTTATGCTTAGCAATTTTCTTCCGTCTCTTCTTAACGACGCTTCCCATATATTTACTCCTCGCCTTGGATCAATAAACTGCTAACCCTCTGTAGGTGTATCAAAGTCTTTTCTTAATGTTCCTGCAAGTTCGGCGCAGCCGGCACGAAACCAGGGGATCGAATTTACCTTCCCTGGGCCGGTCATATTGTTTTCTTCCTATTTCGGCCCCATTTTTTTACGCCAGAATTCCAGCCGCTGGCTAATAATTTTTTCCATCCCCCTGTCCGTCGGGCGGTAATAAGACCGGGGACCGAGTTCTTGGGGGAAATAATCCTGTTTGACAACCCCTTCCGGATAATCGTGGGCATATTTGTAGCCTTTACCGTAGCCCAGTTCTCCCATCAATTTAGTGGGCGCATTGCGAATGGGCAGGGGAACGGGAAGCGCTCCTTTTTCTTTTACATCCGCCCGGGCCTTTTCATACGCCAGGTAGAGCGCGTTGCTCTTCGGTGCGGTTGCTAAGTAAACTGCAGCTTCCGCCAGAGCCAACTCCCCTTCAGGGAGGCCGACGAAATGGAAGGCCTGCATGGATGCAAGGGCTACGTTCAGGGCTTGCGGGTCGGCCAGGCCAATGTCCTCGGAGGCAAAACGGACCATGCGGCGCGCCACGTATAAAGGGTCTTCCCCGGCCTCAATCATTCTGGCCAGCCAATAAAGGGCGGCGTCCGGATCGCTTCCTCGCAGACTTTTATGTAAGGCCGAAATAATATTGTAATGCTCCTCGCCTTCCTTGTCATACAGCAACGCTTTGCGTTGCATGGCTTCTTCGGCGATGGTCAAAGAAATGAATCTTTGACCATCCGCGTCTGGCGGTGTAGTCAGGACAGCGACCTCTAAGGCGTTCAACGCCACCCGGGCATCTCCATGGGCCATGGCGCTGAGATGCTTCAAAGCATCGGGAGCCAATTTCGCCCTCAAACTGCTCAGCCCCTTTTCTTCCTCTTGCAACGCTCGGCTTAAAATAAGACTGATTTCCTCTGGGTCCAACCCTCGTAAGGTAAGGACTTGGCATCGGGACAAAAGAGCGGAGTTTACTTCGAAAGATGGATTCTCCGTAGTAGCGCCAATCAGAATAATGGTCCCGCGTTCCACGTGGGGAAGAAAGGCATCCTGCTGGGCTTTGTTGAAACGATGAAATTCATCCACAAAAAGGATCGTACGCCGCCCCTGATGCTTCATTCCCTCCGCTTCACTAATAACCTGGCGAATCTCCTTAACCCCTGATAAAACGGCGGAGAATGCTAAAAAATGGGATCGGGTAGAGCAGGCAATGATCCTGGCCAGCGTCGTCTTCCCCGTACCCGGTGGACCCCAGAAAATCAACGACTGCAGCTGATCTTTTTCAATCAAAGAGCGCAAAAAACGGCCCGGACCCAAAATATGTTCCTGACCGACAAAATCCTCCAGACGCTCAGGGCGGATTCGGTCCGCCAGAGGAGTGTCTTTCCGCTTTTCTTCTCGTCTCCTCCCCGTGGCTCCGAAAAGCTCCATGAGCAAATAAGTCTCCTTTTAATTTGCGTTTCAGACTACCACAGAATGGGTATCCTTTCAACGCCAATTGAAAACTTGCCCCCCCTTCACTTTTTATAAGTTACGCATAACTGCTTATCCACCGGGCGAGAGAATCACCCTCGCGCCCGGTCCCGATTCCAGAGGTTCCTCCCGGGCTCGGGGTTCAGGACTCTTCGCTTGGCATCATGAGGCGGTGGTCATTTCATTGATGGGGAGAGCGGGAATGACGCTCGCCTCATTCTGCAGAGACCATGCTTGCCCTTTTTAAGAAGACTTTCTCCCGGCCGATGCTGCCGGCGCTCATCGCCCCGAACCCCGAGCCACGAATAGAGATTTTTAAAAGTGAAGGGTGGCCAGCAATTGAAAATTATCGATGGTAAAACGGGGAAAAATTAATTTAAATGTATAGGAACTTCCTTCTTGGACACGGATTCACCCCGTTGGATGTTTACTATCTTACAGGGTAAACACAGATTATCAGGATAAACTAAAAAGAAAATAATGATCCGTTGTTATCTGCGCCAATCTGCGTCCTATTAAATTTAAAAAGTTTTAGGGGGGAATTCGGAATTCCTTATGGACAGCCCTTTTTTTTTGTGGTAAAAATCCCTAAATTCATGATCAAACAAAAGGGCTCCAGGATCCTTTCCCTTGACCCCTTGAACCCTTTTTTTATACCGGGAGTATCAGGTGCTAAACCGCATAGGAATCATCGTCAAGCCTAACAAGCCAGACGCCATCACGTTAGCCGGCGAACTGGTTGGGTGGTTGAGCCAGCGGAATATCCAGGTTTACCTGGACGAGACTATTGCTCCAATGATTAACCACCCCTTTTCTTGCCCCCGTTCTGAAATCAGCCGCTGGATTGACCTTCTCATCGTACTCGGAGGAGACGGCACCTTGCTAAGCGCGGTGCGGGCCATGGCAGGGGAAAACGTCCCGATCCTGGGGGTGAATTTGGGTGGGCTGGGTTTTTTGACCGAGATCACCCTCGAGGAACTCTACCCTGTTCTGGGACAAATCCTCGCCGGCAAGATGGAGACGGAGAAGCGCATGAAACTCTCGGCGAATGTCCTGCGCCGGGGGGAACGGGTCGGCGAATATTCGGTGCTCAACGATGTAGTCATTAACAAGAGCGTACTGGCCCGGATCATTAACCTGCGCAACAGCATTAATGGTGCCTACGTCACCACCTACCGCGGGGATGGGGTTATCATTTCTACCCCAACGGGGTCTACAGCTTATTCCCTCGCGGCCGGAGGGCCCATCGTATTCCCCTCCATGGATTCTATTCTGATCACGCCCATATGCCCGCATACCTTAACCAACCGGCCGCTTCTCATCTCTGATCAGGATACGGTGGAAATCACCCTTGAATCTGAAGAAGGGGACGTGCGCCTGACCCTTGACGGCCAGATCGGATGCGACCTGCACCCTTTCGACCAGGTTGTTGTCACCAAGGCCAAGGATTATGTTTTTTTCATCAAGTCCCCCTTTAAGGACTATTTCCAAGTTCTGAGGACAAAATTTAAATGGGGGGAACGCTGATGACCAATCTGAAGAAGCTTTGAATGCTGACCGAGCTGAACATCAAAAATTTCGCTATTATCGACCAGTTACGCTTGGAATTTGGACCGGGGTTCAACGTTCTCACCGGTGAGACCGGTGCCGGGAAATCCATCTTGGTAGACGCCCTCAACCTCCTCCTGGGGAGTCGCGCTTCTCCGGAGATGATTCGAACCGGTCAAGAAGAAGCTTCGGTAGAAGCTTTCTTTGACCTGGAAGACGCGGAAAATATAAAAATCTTGAGTAACTTACAACTGGACCCAGCCGAGGGGCTGTTAATCAAGCGCCTCATCCATCGCTCCGGAAAATCTCGCGCCTTTCTCAATGGCAACTCCATTACCCTTCATATGCTCGAAGAGCTGGGCGAAGAACTCATCAATATTTACGGCCAACACGAACATCAACACTTTCTCCATCCCCAAAGACCCATTGATATTCTGGACCGTTCCGGTGGCCTCCTTGGTTGGCGCCAAGAATATCAAAAAGTCTATGACCAATGGATGAAGGCCACTTCCGAACTTGAAGAGTCGATCTCTAAGGAAAAGCAACGATCCGAGCGTCTGGAATTTCTGACCTTTCAATCAAAGGAAATTGCCAGGGCTAACCTGAAACATCCCAAACCCGGTGAAGCGGACGAAGAGGAAGAGCTGATTGCCGAACGCGCCCGCTTGATTCACGCCGAAAAGCTTTACTCTATTGCTCATCAAGGTAGCGAAGTTATTTACGCGGAAAGCGGATCGGTGGTCGAGCGCCTGAATTCCATTCGGCAGCGTCTGCGGGAGGGAACGAAAATGGATCCCTCTCTCAACTCTTTGGCATCCTTAATCGAATCGATCCTTTTTCAAGCGGAAGACGTGGCTTCCTCCCTACGTGCCTACCGCGAAAAAATCCATTTTGACCCCCGGCGCTTGGAAATCATCGAATCGCGCCTGGATGAGATCACGAAACTTAAAAAAAAATACGGTCCTTCGTTGGCAGAAATCCTGGCCCACCAAGAAAGGATCGACCAGGAAAAGAAAAGCCTGGAAGGCCTGGGGGAAAAAATTTCTGAGCTCCAAAAAAGCACCGCCGAGTTCTATGCCCGGGCTTTTTCTCAAGCGCAAGAACTCTCTTCGCAGAGGAAAAAGGTCGCGCAGGAGCTCGGCTCCAAAGTGGAGGTCGAACTCTCCACCCTGGGCATGAAAAAAGTTCGTTTTCAAATCGCGGTGGAAGAAGTCTTATCAGAAAAGGGAGAGCAAGGCCAAAATGTCTCTCCGCGATTGGATCAAAATGGAATGGACCGGGTACAATTTCTCATCTCCCCCAATCCGGGGGAAGACCTGAAAGCTCTGGCCAAGATCGCTTCCGGGGGAGAGCTCTCCCGAATTATGTTGGCCCTGAAACGGATCTTTGCCGAGGAAACCTGGATTAAGACCCTGGTCTTCGACGAGGTGGACGCGGGCATCGGAGGAGGAATTGCCGAAGTCGTGGGTCGCAAGCTTAAAGAAATTTCCCGGGAACATCAAGTTTTTTGTATAACCCACTTGGCCCCCATAGCCTCTTTTGCCGATACCCATTTCAAGGTGTTCAAAAGAATCCAGGGCGGAAGGACCGTCGTGGAAGTAAATCACCTACAAGGGGAAAACCGGGAACAGGAAATCGCTCGTATGCTGGGAGGAGTTAAAATTACGGAAAAAACCCTTGACCACGCCCGGGAAATGCTCAAAACTGCTCTTAAGAGGTAACAACCTTGCCCCCTCACGCCTTACGGTAATTACCAACATGACTATCCGCAAAGCAAAAATCTCCGATGTTCGGCAAATCCAGAAGCTGATCGAGCTTGCAGCTAAAAAAGGAGAGATGCTTTCCCGTTCCCTCAGTGAGCTTTATGACAATTTACGGGACTATTACGTTTACCAAGAGGAGGGCCAGGGGCAAATCCTCGGGACCTGTGCCATGCACATCTGTTGGGAAGACCTGGCTGAAATTCGCTCCCTGGTTGTGCGGGAAGAATATAATCGACAGGGCATCGGGACCAAGCTTATTGAGGCCTGCCTCGCTGAAGCTATCAGCCTCGGCCTTTACCGCATCTTTGCCTTAACGTACAAACCAGATTTTTTTCATAAGTTTGGGTTTAAAGTCGTGGATAAGAGCGCCCTCCCACATAAGATTTGGGCCGACTGTATCAAATGCGTGAAGTTTCCCGAATGCGACGAAATGGCGGTCCTCCTGGAGGTTTAAAAGTTTCCGGTCAATTTTGAAAAAATTAATATATTCAAATACTTTTAAAAAAATGGAAGAAAAAAGTCTTGACAGGAAAATGCCCTCGTGGTAAATGAAACCACTTCAAAGAAAATATTTTAAGTGTTCATCCAGATCGTTCCCAATGGAAGGCTAACGCGGATATTTTTGGGTGTAGTCCGAATTTTTTTCCGGGGGGTGAAGGTTGGTCAAAAAGGATTATACAATCCTGATTACTTCTCAAAAGGCCGCTAAAGTCAAAAAGTTTATCCTCTCTCCTCTGACCTTAAAAATTGCGGCTGGGACCCTGGGAATTTTTATCATTATTTGTGGCTTTATGGTCTATCAATATGTGAACTTTAATAAAAAGGTGGTCGAACTTCAAGCCCTCCATATGGAAACCCATGCCCAAGAGGCAGAAATCCGCTCCCAGGAGGCCGAAATCCGATCTTTTAGGGGAAAAATCTCTTCTTTGGAAGAGCAATTAGGAAAGCTCAAAGAGATGGAAAAACAGGTTGAGCAATACCTGAAAGAAGTTATCGAGCTGAAAAAAACAAAAAAAGTTACCCCGAAAGTTTTTAGGCAAAAGACCTCTTCTGTAAAAAAAGAAGATAGGGGGGAGCCCCTTATTGCCCGGGAGGAAGAGGTCTCCATTCTGGACAAGGAAAGAAATATACTGGTCAGCCGCCTGCACCATGACCTTTTGAACCTGCGTCAAGAATTTTTCCAGAGAGAAAAAAGCTTGAAGGAACTCCAGGAGTTCCTTCAAGCTCAAAAATCGTTTCTCTTAGCCACGCCTTCTCTATGGCCGGTATTAGGCCGGGTTTCTTCAAGATTTGGAGATACTCGTCTTTCCCCTTCTTCCGGGGGAACTCGTCCCCATAAAGGAATCGATATCTCTGCACCTTTGGGAACAATGGTTGTCGCCCCTGCAGATGGAGTTGTCAATTTCGCCGGACGTGAATCAGAATACGGACGGTTGATTTGCCTCGAGCACGGCCATGGATATTCCACCATGTTCGGCCACCTGAAAGACCTTTTCGTCAAAACCGGGGAAAAAGTAATAAAAGGGCAGACGATCGGAACCGTGGGCATGTCTGGCAACAGTACCGGACCTCACCTCCACTACGAAGTCCGCATCCATGGAAACCCCGTAAACCCAGCCCGCTATCTTAACCAAGCAACATAATTCCATTGCCACCGCCCAGTTTTTATTAATGGGTTTCATCGTTAATAGTTCCAAGCTCAGGCGGGAGGCGCGCAGAACATATTCTCTCTTCCTCTGTTATTATAAATATGCTATTATATTGAACAGGTTTTAAGGTTCGACCCCGATAAGCAAGTCTTTATCGGGGTTTTTGTTTGGTCTTTTTTTTCACCCCAGAAGTTTCCGAGAAAGAATTGGTTGGAAAAGATTTCATCATGAATATAAAAATATTTAGGTCTGTAACTATCCAACCACTGGGTTCTCTGTGGACTCTGTGGCTCTTGGTGATAATATAAGAAATGCTCCTCAATGCCCTCCAAAAAATATTCGGCAGTAAGAATGAGCGGGAGCTCAACCGTCTGAAACCTCTGATCAGGGCCATCAACGAACTGGAGCCAGAGGTAGCCCAGTTAAGCGACAGCCAGCTTCAGGCCAAAACCGCGGAGTTTCGCGAGCGCCTTGCCGGGGGGGAAACTCTTGCCGACCTACTGACCGAAGCCTTTGCCGTGGTCCGGGAAGTCGCTCGCCGCACTTTGGGCCAGCGCCATTTCGACGTCCAACTGGTGGGAGGCATAGTGCTCCACGAGGGGAAAATCGCCGAAATGAAGACCGGCGAAGGGAAAACTTTGGCGGCGACCCTGCCCGTATACTTAAACGCCCTTACCGGCAAGGGCGTCCATGTGGTTACGGTAAACGATTATCTGGCCAAGCGTGATGCGGCTTGGATGGGTGCCATTTACAATTTTCTGGACCTTGCGGTGGGCGTCATCGTCCATGAATTAGACGATCTGGAACGCCAACAAGCCTACCGCTGCGACATTACTTACGGCACGAACAATGAATTCGGCTTCGATTACTTGCGCGATAACATGAAGTTCCGTATTGAAGACATGGTCCAGCGGGAGCTGAATTACGCCATCGTGGACGAGGTCGATTCCATCCTTATCGATGAAGCCCGGACCCCGCTGATCATTTCCGGTCCGGTCGAGCAAATAGACGAAGGATACTATGAAGAGCTCAAGCCGATGGTCATCCGTCTGCACCAGAATCAAAGCCGCCTCATCCAGACCATTTTCGATGAAGCCCTCCGACTTCTTGAAAAAGAACCAGAAAGCGAAGCCGTTATTGAACAACTCTTACTGGTTAAGCGCGGGGATCCGAAAAATCCTCGTTTCCTGGACCTCATAGCCGAAAAACCCGCCCTCAAGACCCGCATCGACCGCCTGGAGTCTTACCTTTCCGGTCAAAAAATACTCTCTCAATTTGATGACAAACTCTTCTGTGCCATTGATGAACGGTCGAACGCCGTGGAGTTGACGGAAAAAGGCTTAGAGCTTCTCTCCCGGGGACGGGCAGATGCCTTTGTTGTTCCTGCGCTGGAAGAAGGATATCAGGCCATCGATAGCAATGATCAATTAACCCCGCCCGAAAGAATCGAAGCCCGGCAAGCCCTGGAGAACCAGTACCGGCAGACTTCGGAACGTATCCACACCATCCACCAGCTCGTCAAAGCCCACTGGCTTTTCCAGAAAGACGTCAATTATGTGATCAAGGATGGCCAGGTGATCATCGTCGACGAGTTCACCGGCCGGATGATGCCCGGACGCCGCTGGAGCGACGGCTTGCACCAGGCGATCGAAGCCAAGGAAGGAGTGAAGGTCGCGGAGGAGAATCAAACCTTAGCGACGATCACCTTTCAAAACTACTTTCGCATGTACAAAAAGCTGGCCGGCATGACGGGTACGGCGGATACCGAGGCCCAGGAATTTAAAAAAATCTACAAACTGGATGTTATGGTCATCCCCACCAATATGCCCATGATCCGCCAGGATTTCTCCGATGTCATCTACCGGACCCAGAGGGAGAAATACAAAGCCGTCGTGGAAGAAGTAAAAGAATGCCATCGCCTGGGTCAGCCCGTTCTGGTGGGGTCCATTTCCATTGAAAACTCCGAAAAACTCTCCCAGATGCTCAAGCAGGAGAAGATCCTCCATCAGGTCTTGAACGCCAAATACCACGAAACGGAAGCCAAAATCATTGCTCAGGCTGGGCGATTCGGTGCGCTCACCATTTCCACCAACATGGCCGGCCGGGGCACGGATATTATGCTCGGCGGTAACCCCGAAATGTTGGCTCGCGAGGAAGCCTTGCGCCGCAAGGTGGATCTTTCCACAGACCCAGGGGGCTTCCGGAAAATATTGGAGGAGATGCGTTCTCTCACCAGCCAGGAATACCGGAAAGTAATCGAAGCCGGCGGGCTGCATGTCCTGGGCACCGAACGCCATGAATCCCGGCGCATCGACAATCAACTCCGCGGCCGCTCCGGCCGACAGGGAGATCCGGGAACTTCCAGGTTCTACCTTTCCCTGGAAGATGACCTACTGCGTATCTTCGGCTCCCAACGAATCTCGGGAGTCATGAGCCGGCTGGGGATGGAAGAAGGCCAGCCCATCGAACATTCCCTGATCAGCCGGGCGATCGAGAACGCCCAGAAACGTGTGGAAGCCCACAACTTTGACATCCGCAAACACCTCCTGGAATACGACGACGTTATGAATAAACAACGGGAGGTGATTTATGACCAGCGCAAAAGGGTTTTGGCCCAGGATGGCGTGGCCGAAGAAATCCAAGAGGTCAGCGCCGAGCTGGCCGAAGGAATCGTTGATCCCATTGCGGATGAAAAAACCTATCCTGAGGAATGGGATTACCGCCGGTTGAACGAGTCCCTCATTCGCCTCTTTTCCTTCGGCCTCGGCATCCGACCTGAAGATACCCAGAATATGACGCGGGAGAAGCTTTGGGAAAAGGTCGCGGCCCAGGCCAAAGAAGTCTATAGGGAGAAAGGGGTCGAATTCGGCGCCGAAGCTATGGGCCACCTGGAAAAAGTAATCTACCTCCAGTCCATCGATACCCTATGGAAAGAACATTTGATGGCTATGGATCACCTGAAAGAAGGCATCGGCCTCAGAGGGTATGGGCAGCGCAACCCCCTCCAGGAATATCAGAAAGAAGGGTACGCGATGTTTATGGATCTGATTCAGCGTATCAAGGAGGAGACGATCCAAAAACTCTTCCGGGTCCAGATCGCCCATCCGCAGGAAGTTACGCAATTTGAGGCCGTCCGTAAGCATCCCCTCATCCTTAGCCGTGGAGAAGAGGTCGAGGAGAAACAGCAGCCGGTAAAGCGAGAGGGCAAAAAGGTGGGTCGTAATGATCCCTGCCCCTGTGGTAGCGGGAAAAAATATAAAAAATGCCATGGAAGATAAAAAAAGCAAAGCGTTTAAATTAATTTGGACACAGATTTCCACAGATATTCACAGATATTTATTTATTTTTTTGCATTTAATATCCTGAAAATCTGTGTTCATCTGTGTCCAATAAGGAAATTCCTATACAATTTAATTTTTTTTCGCTATGCGCCATGCTCTTAGCGTATTTTAGGAGTTACCATGAACAAAGACATCCCCCCCGATTTCAAGGTTCCCGGTTTCGTGGCTGCGGGCATATCTGCCGGGATTAAAAAAAACCGGGAGAAAGACCTGGCTCTTATATACTCTGCGGTGCCTTCCGTGGCTGCCGGGGTCTTCACTACCAACCGGGTAAAAGCAGCCCCTGTCCTCCTGTCGATGGAGCGGATCAAGGCGGGGCGCGCCCGGGCGATATTGATCAATTCCGGGTCTGCTAATGCCTGTACGGGAAAGCAGGGTCTGACCGACGGTCGACGCCTTTCCCGGTTGATTGCTTCTTCTCTGAAAACGAGTCCGGGAAATGTTCTCCTGGCCTCTACCGGCGTAATCGGGAAACCCTTACCCATGCATTTAATCGAAGAAAATCTTCCCTGCCTCTTATCCTCCCTAACACCAGACGGCCTGGGGGATGCTGCCCGGGCCATTGTGACTACCGACACCTTCCCCAAAGCGGTGATTCTCCGCCAACAAGTGAATGGGCGGGAAATCACCCTGGCCGGGATCGCCAAGGGAGCTGGGATGATTAGCCCGCAGATGGCTACTCTTCTTTCTTTTGTTGTCACCGACGCTTCTATTTCCCTAAAAGCGTTGCGCCAATCCTTAAAAGAAGGCGTGCAGGAATCTTTCAATCGGGTGATCGTCGACGGAGATATGAGTACCAATGACACTCTCCTGATCCTGGCCAACGGGGAAGCAAGAAACCGAGAGATAATTTTCGGTACCCCCGGTTATAAGAAATTCGCCTTTTTTTTGCATGAACTGTTATTCTCTTTAGCCCAAAAAATCGCCAGCGATGGGGAGGGAGCAACCAAATTGGTCGCCATCGCCGTGGAGGGGGCCCGCACCGCATCCGAAGCCGAGCGAGTCGCCCGCGCTGTGGCCACCTCCCCCCTGGTCAAGACCGCTTTCTTCGGAGAGGATGCGAACTGGGGAAGAATCCTCTGCGCCACGGGTTACTCGGGCGCCCCCATTGACCCGAATAAAATCGATGTCTATTTCGACAACGTGGCCATCGTCCGACGCGGCCAAGGCGCGGGTCCTGCAACGGAAGAACAAGCGACCGCGGTGATGAAAAAGAAGGAATACACGGTTCGTATCAACCTTAACCGCGGGAAGAAAAAAACTTCCTTTTTTACCACGGACTTTTCTTTGGATTACGTCAAAATCAACGCTTCCTACCGAAGCTGAAATTGAATCCCCGCATCCTTGGCCCCGGTTGTATAGAGATTTTGCTTGAAACAATAGTTTAGAATGTTATAATAAAAAATTCAAAACACACGTTTTCCCGTCGGCGCCAGGGTGTCCGCAGGTGGCGGATTGCACGCCGGAACAAGGAAAGCGGAGGACAAACCCAGGAGGAAAATTATATGTCGACTGTCACCATGAAACAGCTGTTGGAAGCGGGGGTCCATTTTGGCCACCAGACCAAACGATGGAACCCCAAGATGAAGGATTACATCTTTGGCTCACGCAACGGGATTTATATCATTGATTTACAGAAGACGGTACGGCTCTTCAAGGAAGCTTATAAATTTGTCGTAGATGTTGTAGCCGCAGGCGGCAGTATCCTCTACGTGGGTACAAAAAAACAGGCCCAGGATTCTATCGCCGAGGAAGCCCAACGGGCCAACATGTTTTTTGTAAACCAGCGCTGGCTCGGAGGCACCCTGACCAATTTTCGCACCATCAAGAAAAACGTGGAACGCATGAAAAAACTGCAGGCCATGAAAGAGGACGGTACCTTTGATGTCCTGCCCAAGAAGGAAGTTCTGCAATTGGAAAAAGATAAGGCCAAAATGGAAAAAACTCTGGGAGGGATTAAGAATATGAACCGGCTCCCCCAGGGAATTTTTATCGTGGATCCGCGCAAGGAGCGCATCGCCGTTCATGAGGCCAGAAAGTTAGGCATCCCCATCGTGGCTATCGTGGATACCAATTGCGATCCCGATGAGATTGACTACATCATCCCCGGAAACGACGACGCCATCCGGGCCATCCGCCTCATCTCTGCCAAAATCGCCGATGCCTGCCTGGAAGGCAAGCAACTCTTGGAAGCGAAATTGGTCGCGCCCGAAGGTGCCGCGGCGGGGGCTGAGAGAGCGACCTCAGGAAAACCGAAAGTGGCCGCCGAACCGGCCCCGGAAGAAGTTGAGGAAGAAAAACCAGAAAACGAAGACGAAGAAGAATAGGAGGAAACATTTCGTGGAAGTATCCGCCAGTATGGTTAAAGATCTGCGCGAGAAGACCGGCGCTGGAATGATGGACTGTAAAAAAGCCCTGGCCGAAGCAGGAGGTAATTTCGAAAAAGCCGTGGACTATTTGCGGCAAAAGGGCCTGGCCACTGCCGCTAAAAGAGCGGGACGAATCGCCTCGGAGGGCCGAATCGGCTCCTACGTGCACGCGGGGGGAAAAATCGGCGTAATGGTGGAGGTCAACTGCGAAACGGACTTCGTAGCCAAAACGGAAGATTTCCAGATCTTCGCCAAGGATGTGGCCATGCACATTGCCGCCAGTAACCCCCTTTACCTTCGCCGGGAAAATGTACCACCGGAGGCCTTAGAGCGCGAACGCGAAATCTACCGGGTTCAGGCGCGGGAAGCAGGCAAGCCTGAAAAGATCATCGAAAAAATTATCGCAGGAAAATTGGAAAAATTCTATGGCGAGGTCTGCCTTTTAGAACAGCCTTTTGTCAAGGACCCGGACCTAACCGTCCAAGAGCTCCTTAACGGGTTAGTTGGTAAGTTGGGAGAAAAAGTGGAAATTCGCCGCTTCAGCCGTTTCCAAGTCGCCGAGGGGTTATCCAAAGAGTGAAAACTTCGCTCAAGCCTGTTTTTCGACGCATCCTGCTCAAGCTCAGCGGGGAGGCCTTAATGGGGGATCAGGAGTATGGAATCAGTCCCGCCGTGGTCCAGAAGATAGCCGTTGAGGTCAAGGAATTGAACCGGCTGGGGGTGCAAGTAGCCATTGTAATCGGCGGCGGGAATATCTATCGCGGCGTGGCTGCCAGTGCCGCAGGGCTGGACCGGGCATCGGCCGATCACATGGGTATGCTGGCCACCGTGATCAACAGTTTGGCTTTGCAGGATGCTTTAGAAAGGGCAGGCATCTTCACCCGAGTAATGTCCGCCATCGAGATGCACCAGATTGCCGAACCTTACATCCGCCGCAGGGCAATTCGCCACCTGGAAAAAGGAAGGGTGGTGATCTTCGCCGCAGGTACGGGAAATCCCTATTTTACCACCGACACCGCCGCCGCTCTGCGCGCCATGGAAGTGAAATCTCAGGTGATCCTCAAGGCCACTAAAGTGGACGGTGTCTATGATACCGATCCCCTGATTCATAAAAAGGCCAAAAAGTTCGAAGAACTCTCCTATATCGAAGTCCTGAACCGGGGCCTCAAGATCATGGACGCCACGGCGATCTCTCTATGCATGGACAATCATCTTCCCATTATTGTTTTCAACCTCACCCGCAAAGGAAATATCCGGCGAGTTGTCTTCGGCCAGAAAATCGGTACGGTCATCCGGGGGTAACGCATGTTTAAAAAAGAGTCTTTTATAGTGGAAGTGAAGTCGAAAATGGAAAAGTCTATTGAGGCCTTACGCAAAGACTTGAGCCGCATACGTACGGGGCGGGCCTCCCTTCCCCTGCTTGACGGAGTCCGGGTCAATTATTACGGTGTTCCCACGCCACTTTCCCAGGTTGCCTCCTTGTCAGTCCCTGAAAGCCGGACGATTTCCATCCAGCCGTGGGATTCTAAAATTATCGGCGAAATTGAAAAAGCGATCCAAAAATCGGACCTGGGCCTTACGCCTCTCAGTGACGGAAAAATCGTGCGCATTAATATCCCTCCTCTCACCGAAGAACGACGCAAGGAGTTGGTCAAAGTCGTGAAGCGCATGGAAGAGGAATGTAAAGTGGCCATGCGCAATATCCGTCGGGATGGCAACGAACAGCTAAAAACAGCTAAAAAAGAAAAATCTCTCTCTGAAGACGACCAGTTTAAATATCAGGAAGAGGTCCAGAAACTCATGGACAAATCTATCGAGAAAGCCGAAGAGGTTGTCAAGGCTAAGGAAAAAGAGATCCTGGAAGTTTGAAAACCTACGCCCTTCCGCTCGCTCCCCTATTTTTTCTTTCAGGCCGGAGATCGTCGCCATGATCTGGAAATCTTCCCCTAACCCAGGAAAATTATGCATCGGTTAACCCAAGAAAAACTCCCCCGCCATCTGGCGATCATTATGGATGGAAACGGCCGCTGGGCTGAGCAACGATCATTAGACCGAGTGGCTGGCCACCGGCAGGGAGCCGAATCCGTGCGGATCGTCGTCCGGGCATGCCGGGAAATCGGCATTCCCTATCTGACCCTATTTGCTTTTTCATCGGAAAACTGGAGCCGTCCTCAACCGGAGGTAGAAGCACTCATGACCCTGCTTAAAGATTACCTGGTCATGGAACTCCGGGAGATGCTGGATAACAACATTCGTCTTTTGGCCATCGGCGACCTCTCCCGCTTGCCCAAGGAAGTGGTCGTCGTTCTCAACGAAACGATGAAGCTGACGGCTGCGGCAACCGGAATGACGTTGACCTTGGCCTTGAGCTACGGCGGACGAGATGACATCATCCAGGCCATCCGCCGGATCACGGCCAATTCCCGGGACGGCAACCTGACCCCCGAGGACATCAACGAGGGGCTTTTTTCCAAGTACCTATGGACGGCCAACCTTCCTGACCCTGACTTACTCATCCGCACCAGCGGAGAGTTTCGCATCAGCAACTTTTTCCTTTGGCAGCTCGCGTACACGGAAATCTATGTGACGCCCAACCTCTGGCCGGACTTCAAAAAGGAGGATCTCATCCAGGCTTTGTTACGTTACCGGGATCGAGAACGTAGGTTTGGCCTGACCAGTGAACAGATCAAAATAGGGGATCGGTGATGCATCTGAAGCGCTGGATCTCCGGCCTGATCATGGGCCCCTGCTTGATCCTATTCATTCTCTTCGCCCCTGCTTGGCTTTTCCTTTTGCTGATCCTTTTTCTGACCTTCTTGGGGCTGCAGGAATATTATGCCCTTGCTCTACCAGGGCTTAGCCCCAGCAAAAAAATGGTGGGCATCCTTTTGGGCCTCCTCCTCCCGATTTCCCTTTACGCGAAAGATTCCAGATTTTTCCTGGCGGGAATGGCCATGATCCTTATTTTGCTGTTCATCCTGGCCCTCGGGGAGCAAACAGATTTTTCTCTCCGGATCGATCGCGTAAGCAGGCATCTTCTTGGCCTTCTTTATGTACCCTTTCTCCTGGCGCATTTCATCCTGATGCATAAACTGGAGGAGGGTCGGTTATGGATCCTCTTCACCCTGGTCGTAGTTTATTGCGGTGATACGACCGCCTTTTATGTGGGACGAGCCTGGGGGCGGAAAAAACTGGCGCCCGAGGTCAGCCCGGGGAAAACGGTTGAGGGTGGTGTGGGAGTAGTCGGCGGATCCATTGCCGGCGGATTGTTTTTCAAGTTATTTTTCTTTCCTCAGCTCCCGGTTCTTCATGCTTTGGCTTTGGCCGCAGGGGTGGGGATTATTGGTCAATGGGGAGACCTTTTTGAATCGTTGCTGAAACGGAGCGCCCAAGTCAAGGATTCCGGGACTCTTATCCCGGGCCATGGGGGTCTTCTGGACCGCGTTGACAGCGTGCTTTTCGCCGGCCCCTTGGTTTATTATTATGCCCTGGCGGCTCTGCGATAAAACATTCACCGCAGAGAACGCAAAGTACGCCGAGAAACTGCGAAGCAGGGGAAAAAAGCGGTTAAATGGTTTATTTTTTATGAAGAAGCTTTCCATTCTCGGTTCCACCGGTTCCATCGGTGTCAACGCCCTCGATATCGTCGCCCAGCATCCGGATAAATTCCAGGTTGTGGCCCTAGCCGGGGGCGCCAATCTGAAAAAAATGGAAGAGCAAATCTTATGCTTTCGCCCGGAAATGGTTGCTTTGATGGACCCAGAATCCGCCAGGCGTCTCCAAGACTCTTGGGCGGGGAAAACAACTCGCATTCTTTCGGGTATGGAAGGGCTGGTAGCCGTCGCCACCCACCCGGAGGCGGAGATGGTTCTCTCCGCCCTTGCCGGCAGTGTCGGTCTTTTACCTACTTTAGCCGCCGTGAGAGCTCAAAAAAATCTGGCCATCGCTAATAAAGAACCTCTGGTCATGGCGGGGGAAATTCTGCTGCGGGAAATCCAAGAAAAAGGCGTACACCTTCTTCCGGTTGACAGCGAGCACAGCGCCATTTTCCAGGCCATGGCCGGGCACCGCCATGAGGACATTAAGAGGCTCATCCTCACCGCCTCCGGTGGCCCTTTTTTGCTCACTCCCCTGGAAAAACTGGCCAAGGTAACCCCGCAACAGGCTTTGAAGCACCCCCAATGGCGCATGGGCAAGAAGGTTACAATCGACAGCGCTTCGTTGATGAACAAAGGGCTGGAAGTCATCGAAGCCCACTGGCTTTTCGGTGTTCCCGCCCAACAGATTGAGGTTATCATTCACCCGCAATCGATCATCCATTCTATGGTAGAATATATCGACGGGTCGGTGGTCGCCCAGATGTCCATGCCGGATATGCGCGGGCCCATTGCTTATGCCCTCGGCTATCCCGCAAGGTTGGATTTGCAGCTTCCTTCTCTGAATCTTTTCGGAATCGGCAAGTTAACCTTCAGGCCTGTAGATCAAGAGCGATTTCCGGCCTTGGGACTGGCGTATCGGGCTCTCCAAGAAGGAGGAACCATGCCGGCGGTTCTGAACGCCGCCAATGAAGTGGCCGTGGAGGCCTTTTTACAGGGTCG
>JAHJQK010000122.1 GCA_018819135.1 Pseudomonadota bacterium
TAGGCTCGCTTTTCCCTTTTTCAATAATTGAATGGCGCGTCGGCGCCGCTTTTCCAACTCTGCTTGGGTGCCATGGGGTCTCATGTCCCCCATTATAGCTGAAAAAGGAAAAATGTTCCATTACTTTTGCGAAACTCAATATTGCAGTTTGGACAAAGGATTGGTTGCAAGAGATAAGCATTTTCAAGCCCTGGAGGTACTATAGCATCGCAAGATCATGTATACACTGAAGGTCGGTCCGGGCATTATTGGTATTGGTGGGCGTGGCGATACACGTCAAGGATTCGGCACAACTTATCTTGAAGGGGTGTCCGTTCAGATAAAACATACTCAGCACGAAGACGGCCACGGCCTGAGTCTGTACCAGGCGTGTGGAGGTTGACAATTTCAGTGATCGCGGAAAGTTGCTCGTAGAGGGTGGGGATGGTGAGAGGGATACCGGCGTGGGCAACTTTTCTTTGAAGCAAGGAACTGAGCATAAGGGCGAGGATGCAGTAGAAGGCATGGACCCGTAGTTTCTGATCGGTCCAATGAAAGGCCGGAGAGAAGCTGACCCAGTGAGGGTCTTTCATTTGTTTGAACGCCTTCTCGATGTGGGATTGGGCTCGGCTGCCCCAAATGATCTCCTCTGTGGTCCAGTTGTGGTTATCGGTACAGAGGATGCGTTTGCCGAGACGGGTGCGTTTGAGATTTTCAAAAGCGACGGAATCGATCCAGAAGGTAAAGTCGAGCCGCCCGCCCGAGCCCCGGATTTCCGTTTTAAGGATCTCAGCGACGTATTGGCCCGAGGTAATGGCATCAAGCCGTTTTTTGAGGGACTCTCTGCTATAGCCTTTGCCCCTGGCCTTGGGTTGTTGGTTCTGAAGAAGCTTTTGACGGAGTTCTCGAAGAGCGGCCCGTTTTTTCCGTAAGGCGACTTTAATACCGGCCATCTGGCCGACCAGGAGCTTTTCGCTGCGGGTGATGACGATGGTGCGAGGTTGGCCCCAAATCTCTTTGGTGGTTCTGGAAGCGTGGATCCCTTTGAGCCGGGGCTCGGCAAAGGAACGAAACTTGCGCAGGGGCACCTGGAGTAAGTCCTTATGATGGGTGAGGGTCAATGAGGTAATGAAGTGGTAGCCACTTTGGTCAACTTTAAACATGTTATTCTCTGAAGTGTTTCCACCATCAAAGATCAGGGTAATGTGCTCACAGTCTTTGGCGAATTGGCGATAACGGTTGACCAGGTTTTCGGTAACGCTTCCAAACATGGAGGCATCGTTCTGGTTGCCAGGGTAGAGATGGGAAAACAGAGGCACATGGAAATCGGTGCTGACCAAAAGGGCGAGGCCGAGGATACGAAGGTCCATGCGTTTGCTTTTGGCGTGGCCCCGTTGGGCCAGTTCGGATTCAGTCTGAGTGTCGATAAAGGTTTCGAAGTTGGTCGCATCAAACAGCAGGGTCCGCAGATCGACCCTGAAGTGCTCGATCAATCGTTGGACAAAGCTCTCTTCGATCCTGGCGATGGTTGGGGCATCCAGGTAAGACATGTGGTCCCAAAAGCGCTGGCTGGCCAAAAGGCCCTTGGAGGCAGGTAAGAGGCGATGGAGGACCGTTTCTCGATACCATCCGTAGAAGGAAGCCTTACTGGTGGCCCCTACGCAGCGGTTGAGCGCTGCAAGGAGCATATACTGGCCACAGCAGAGTCCTTGCTCCCGTTTTGGCATATGCCGATCGATAGTGAGGACAACTTCCAGTTCTTCAGCGATATTCCACAAGGCAGCCAGAGCACCGAATTGGAAAACCTTTGCCTTCAGCGGTTTTGTGGGCTCTTGCTGCAAGCGGCGCAGTAGCGCCTCTGGGGTACCCAGGTGCATGAGGACAACCGGTCGAGGTTTCCCGTTGATTCGCCTGGATTCGACGATCTGCCAGTAGGTATGACCACGGGAGACTTTCTTCTGGATGGTGGCCATGCTGATCAGTGTATACAACTGATCACCATTTGTCAAGAAAAATCTTTCCGTCGGTCATTGTCACTCCGATGTGGAAAAGTGAAGCATAGTTCAGAAGCATGGACTGCTATATTAAACAATGTAAGCGTGAAGTTCTCAAACCAAAAGCGGATCTCCCGTTTCGAGAAGTAAGGTGCCATGGTGATATTAATTCAGTGTATACTTCAAAAGCTTGGCTTGATACCGTGCAAATCATCTCTATCAGCACTGATTAACGATTTTGCTAAAGATCTATGAGGAATAAGTAGGAAACTCACGCTAGCATTCAGAAGAATCTGAAACAATTCGGATTTATTAATCCGTTCCAATACCTCTTTGCCGTAATCCGAAATGCGGTTACGGTGGGTGTGTCTCTCATCCGACAATTTTTCTCGAACCACCTCTCGCCCATCCATTTTGTTCAGGAAATAGTCTCGAAATCGTTCAAGTCTTTCTTTGCCGATACCAAATCGATCAGGCTGCTCTTGCGCAAGAATACTAAGAAGGTCTTTATCCTCAAGCCATTCGTCACAATCCGAAACCACCCTCACTATGCGATAGTAATCTTCATCGAAAACAGTCTTAACAAACGGCACCTCGCGCCAGTCAAAAATGCCAGAGCGAGAACTCGGTGGGCGGAGATATTTTCCATACCTATGGAGATTAGATAGAAAAGTGTAATAGAGCCGGGCGATAAGCCCACTGAGCAGAGCGACCTGGAGCAAGGCGGCGTTGACGATATTAGGACCACCTGTCAAGTTTGCCCAGAGGTGCTTACCCGTGCCGATGCTGAATTTAAGAACCACCTTTGCGATTTTATCGAAGCAATCATCATAGTCATTAGAAACTACCGGACAGCAATAGAGAGCAACTCGTCCCCCGAATTCCTCTTCCACGAAATCGCGGATGATATCGAGCACTGCTGCACCACGCCTCCAGGCGCGCCTTTTATTCTCCTGCCCGTAGTCGTTCAAGACGCACTCTTCTGGCGCCCCTTCTTCCCCGGTACGCACTTGCCATGATGGGAAGAGAACGACCCCTTCCACGGTTGCGCCAAGCACCTTGATTTCAGGCTTATCCTCGTTATGCTTAAGATATGCCAGTGCCGATGTGACTGCCCCAGGCGAAATTCCAACGGGAGCAAGGTGATAGACGCCCATCAGTCCATCACCTCCTCCAAACTGACTTTTACCCAACCCAGAGGCTCTTGGGGCTGTCCGTTCTCGAAGACGACTTTCCGCGATTTGGGCGAGTCGTCTTTGGTAAGCAGGATGCTGCCCCAAGCTGGTCTACCCTTCATGGGTAAATGTGGTCGTCCCACGTTCAGGCGCAAGGTCCGGCGGACGTCGTCGAAGAGCTTATCATCGAACTGGTCGGTGATGGTCTTGGTATCCCAGCCACTCCCCCAAGCGAGGTGCAGAAGGCACTGATTCCCCGTCTTCTCGGCTTGTTGCAGTTGCTCTTTTAGCGCTTCATACCACTGCGCCATTCGTCGTTTGCCGTCCAACGGGTGCCTCTTAAAGAAATCTATCTCCTGCTGAATGTGATCTTGCGCAGCCCGGTTACACTCAGCTAGCCATACCTTAATGAACTCCTTCTTTCCTCTAAAGCCGAGTTCGTTAGCAGGCTGCGTGTCACTCAGGAGGTAATGGTTGATAGTGAAATGGGAAACGACCTGAACACCCTTAGGAATTACCTCAGGAGTTACGGGGCGCATGTCGCGGTCATCCCTACGTGGGTCCCGCGCTGGATGCAAGTCGCCATTTGAGCTCAAAGACAGGACACGCACCTCTACGATGCGCAGTTCTGTTGGTTCGCGTGAAGAACTGTCGCTGAATTGCAGGCAACGCATGAAGTCGTGATGTTCATCTTTGCCAAAGAAAGTTCTCTCAACATCGCTGCCAATTCTCTTCCGCCAACGCGAAAGATTGGGATTCTTTTGGTGCCGGATTTCATTGAGGTCATCATTTGCTACCCTTCCTGCTGCACTGAGAACAGCATTGTCCGCCTTGATTCGGCTGCGGAAAAGGGCGCTGCGAACCGCGCCCTTTAGCGAAGAGCCGGGGAGGTAAGGCTTGCCTTCTGCAGTCTTTATGAATATAGGGATTCGGCGGGCTACTTCCGCCGTCGCCATTACATGATAGTCGGTGATGTTTTCAAGCGGGATGCGTTGTTCTTGAAGGAAGTCAGTCAAGGTTTGCCGCTCATCTTCACAAAAGCCAAGAAAGGCGCTCTCCATTTGTGGAGAACGCTGCGCCAGCGCAAGGACTCTCCCCGGCTTTGCCACAAAAATTTGCTGCCTATGTCGTGCATATTCCTTGGATCCCAATTGGACCCCTGTCCCGATGTGCAGAGCACTTAGTGTCTCGATTCGTAGCCGCTTTTCGACAACGATAGTTTCTTGTCTGCTCATATCGCACCTTTCATCTTGGCAAACACTGGAATGGCCAGCCCGCTGTGATAAGCCTCGAAGCCCCCTGCGTCGGCACTGCGACCAACATGGACGATTTGGCCGTAAACCTGCTTTTTTTTGCGGTAGGGAAAGAAGGAACCCGGCTCAAAGACACGCAGCAGGCGCTTGTAAGTATGGTGCCCAACTCCTGCCAGCTTCGCTTCATGCTTGGGACGAATTGTGGCCAAAGCATAAGCGAGCGGCTGCCGGCTGAAATCGCACTCGCCATCGCCGGGGATGTAACGGGAGAGGTTTATGAAACAATCGGGCACATCAGCAGTGGGCAGAGAGTGCTGATGAATCTCATTGAGTGGGATGTCAAAATGCCCCTTGCCTGCGCTGCGGTCGCCGCCGATGCCCGTGTCGGCGAGGTAGCGCAGCAAGGGCTTGATGAAGTTCAGGTCTTCAGCGCGGATTGCGAACCACAGCCCTGCTCGCTGGCGGTGGAGGAACTTTTCGTGCATGAAGAAAAGTCGTCCCTCTACCGTCGCCAACGCGACGCGCTCAATTTCATTGTGCTGTATGTCACCTTCGGCTTCGAAGGCATCCAGTTCCTCTGCCTCCACACTCTTTCTCTCTCCATGAGTGATAAGTGCCCTGCCCCAGCTAACGATGTCATCATCCGCTGAACCACGCTGCACCAGCCGCTCGCAGAGGCGGCGCGTGTTTGTCTCTCCACGCACAATTTGGGTGAAGAGGTCCTCGGAGACATAGGCAGCGCTTTTCACCCGCTTCGCCTTCTCAACGACCGTAACGGTCGCTCCTTGAAATGGGTATCGGGCGCTGTGCCGCTGCTTCTCGCATTTAGCAAGGGGTGTAATCTGCTCGCTGGTCAATTCGGGGATAAGCGGCTTGGGGTAGAGGCGGACTTTCACGCGGCCATAATAAAGAAACGGAAAAGCAGAACTTACTGCGAAAAGAGATAGGGTATCGGCTTGGCTCCCCGTTGTGAATTGCTTCAACATTCCCTCCAGCTCTTCCACCCCCCTCAATGCCCTCATCGCCCAGCAAAGCGCGCCAAAGAGCGTATCCGACCCGATGGAACTGGCGAAGGACGTTTTAGGTCTTAGATAGACTGAATACGTGGGCATAATTCTGTTTCCTCCCTTTCGAACGGCGGGATTACCAGTCAATTTTGTCGAACTGTTTGATAATTTCCTTTACCGTCGCCGGAAGGTCCTTGACCTCCTTGATACCATCCCCGCTGCGGTAGTAATCCACCGGGCGGAACTCTACCTTAAGGTCGGCGAACTTGACCTTTCCGTGCCCACGTGAACCCGAACCCCCTAAGGCGCTGTTCTCCAGCAGGTGCATGGCGCTGAAGAGGCTTTTGAGCAGGTTCTTGTCCTCGGCGCGATAGGCGTCGAAAATCATTTCTACACTGAATGCTGCTCCTGTCGGCACCCGTTCCATTGGACGTGGGTTCGCCTCAGAGGTTACACGATCAAGGGCGTTTTCGGTTTTGATTTCCGTGTAGAGGTCTTCGCCCAGTAGTTGGGAAAGTTCCTCGCGGTTGTAGAACCGCTTGGGGTTGCGTGTGTCCTGCTCGTTGGTTAGGAAGGCATCCCGAATAGTTAGGCGGGTTGGTCCGGCTTCTTGACGGGTCGCAGGTTTGTCCGATGCCACGCCGAAAATCTGGCAAGCTTCGCACTTGCCACAACTGCACGGCTTGAATTCGGTTTTATCGCGTCGTGTCTCCTCGGTAAAATGGTGTGGCTTACCGGTATGGGCATTCGGTCCCAAACTCCACTCCAGGAGATGTCGGAGTTTTCCCTTAAGCGAAGAACCGGGGATGTAAGGCTGGTCGGTTAGGGGGTCCTTGATGACCGGGTTGTCAACCCCTCCTATCTCAAACCCCTCCGTCATACCACCGATATGCAAGCCTGTCTCGCAGATGAGTTTGCTTTTGATGAGGTATTTGCCTTTGAACTCTAAATTCATTGCTCCCGCCCTCCTTTGACCTTGTCGTGATATTTGTGGTAGGCTAGTAGTGCAGTAAGCAATTGCGCCAGACGGCGGAAATCGCCCAGGCTCTGTAACTTCTGCTCGCTTAGACACTGCCGCATAAGCTCGTAGAACTTCTGCGGGATGAGGTCGCGACCCCGAGCATAGGCCAGCTCCGGAACCAGAAGCCTGACTTCAACCTTGTCCTGTGGGTCAAACCGCTTACTGTCGTCTTCCCCTTTGAATCGCCGCTCGATTGCTTTTATGGCATGGAAGATTTTGCGGAGTTGCGTCGGTTTTAGACTCGTGCGAAACTCGGCCGCCAACTGGTCCGCTAACTTGTCTTGTTCAGCGAATTCTTCGACAGACAGCAAGGCGGTGAGTGTCCCCTGCTTTTTCAGTTCGTCCAATATGTTGTCTTTCGTCAATGCCATGGTCTCACTCCCTCCTTAACTTTAGACTGACATAACTTGTCGGGATGCGGATGTGCGGCATCAGCCGGGCTACATTGTCCTGCAAGTTCAGTTCTTTGTCTGCAATCACCTCCTTCGTTACCCGTCGCGCGAGCGCATAGTGGAACTTGGGCACCCACATGAGATTCTGTTCCTCTTCCTTTGGGAAATGCTGGTCACGCAGATGCATCAGGAAATAGATGAAGGAACGGGGCAGTTTCTCTTCGCCCACACGTGCTGCCAATTTCTTGCCAAAGTCCAGCAAGTGGTCGAAGCCTTTTTCATTCTCCCGCCAGCGCACCGTGTCTCCAAAGAGAGTGATGCGGTCTTTGCGGTTAAGATTGGGGCGGTCCTGTCGTTCCCCGACAGTCTTGGATTGCTCCAGATGCTCTTCTACCAACTTCGCGAAGCGCTGGATGGGGAAACGCGGCTTGACCAGCAGGATGCCCCCTGAAAGCGTGATGTTTTCGTTGTAGCAGGTGAAAGCGCGGAACTCCGCGTAGATTGTGCGGGCAAGGTCAACAATAGCATCCCAAGGACCAAGAATGAGCATGTCGTCTCCGCCCGAATAGACGATGTAAAATAACCCTTCCACCTTGCCTTTCAGTGGGCTGTCATTGGTCTGTTCATTGTGCCACTTGACCGCTAACTGCTCACAGATGCGGTTTATCCACCCGCTGAAGAAGAGGTCGAAGGTGGTGCTCAGGGTTGCAATACGGGAAATGCTTTTGGGTTGAACTCCCAGCCCAAATATAGAACCGAGATAATCCACATCTGCCTTTATAACCCCCAACAGCCGCGCCCCATTACTCATGGATGCCACTTCGTCAAAGTCTAAAACTTCCCCCTTCCTAATCGCCTCCTTGTTAGGCTTGACGGGGTCTATGTCCTTACATGCTCGTGGAGCTTCATTGGCCAGGAACTTGAAGCCACAGGCGAGCTTAGGAAAAGCGGTGTCCCCCAGAAATTCGGTATCGTTTAGCCGGTAGAGGATAATTCTTTCACTCCTTCCACAAGCTGCCTGCACCACCTCCTTGGCCTCATCTTTGTTCAGTAGTACCACAGTTACCTCGAAGAGGTGGCTCAAACAGTCAATCTCCACGGAATGGGGGGGAAACATAAAATCGCTTGCGATGCCGTAGATGTATGCCAAATACTCAGTCTCAGGCAGTTTGCCGCCCACTTTCCGTTGAAGGCGACACTGCGCACACCCCTCTTCTAGCCATTGGGGGGATTCCACTTTTTCCTTTACAAAAGCCGGGGTCACTCGGCAGTGGTTGCAGACATCCAAGAGGGCCTTGACGCCGGCAAAAAAGTTGCTGCTGCCCAGTACCTCACTAAACTTCTTTTGTTTCTTCCGGGCTAGGTCGTCTTCAAGAGCCTCCAGCACCCGTTTCAAATCCGCAAAGTCAGCAGGAAAAATGTTAACAAAAGCAAGTTGGATCCCCAGTTCGCCTAGAATTCATCCACGAGCCAATTTTGTAATCTCTGTCCGAGTTCCTCCAATTTTTGTTTCGTTGACTCGTCCGCCCCGATTATTAGGTCAAACCTACCTCCGCCGCAGAAGAGGATATTGGCAGGTGAGACATCGAGTTCCCGCACCAGCCAATCCGCTGTTATATCTCCCAACAGCGTAAGGAAAAAGGAGCGCCCGCGCAGCCTTTTTGCAGTACCCCGAAATTCCGCCTCACCTTCCGCACGAGTAATCCGGTAGAGGAAATTTTGAATACCAGAAAAGTCCCCACGGAGGAGGCGGGCAACCAGCTGCCCCTCTACATTGGAATCGCGGCGGTACAGTGCATCTAAGTGATCTGGATAAAGTTTTCCCAAGCAGGTGGCAATGGCACAGGTAATTCTAAGATGCTCGTAAAGGGAAATGTCCGGAAGAGTTCTGTATTCCTCATCCTTTTCCCAAGGAGTGGCGGATGGGATATATGTAGTATACTTACGAAGCAATGCGAGAAGGCTCACCAAGCCAAAGTAGTCTCTGATGATCCTCATTTGATTTAATTCATTCTTAAACTCTTCCCGGAGGGCCGAGTAGTCTTCCGAAGAAACCTGCACCTGGGTAGTAGGGAAAACGCATGATTCTTCAAGGCGTAACGCTTTGAGGCGATACCCCCAATCTTTCCAATTCTTGGGCTTTTCCTCACGAAACTCAACTTTTGCTGCTATAGGAATAAGGGGGGTCCTTTCCGGATCGCTCTGGCTGATGCCCAATTCTTCCACGCGCTCTGTGGATGCCAGCCAATCCGCAATCCTGACGATTTTTTCAATCTCTTTCCTTGCAGGGTTGTGGTGATTACCTGTTCCATCCCGGAGGTCATCTAACCATTCGTATGGAAAGAGATGCTTGAACTCGTCCACAAAGGCCGCGCTGGCTTCTGCATGGCTCCCTGGCCTTCCAGCCCGTTGCCAGAATTTCCCTATATCGTGAAGGAGTGCAGCCAGAGCTATTTTAGTGGTCTCTTCGCTCATCATAATAGGATCTCCTATTTAATTAGGCAGCGCTTTTAACATCTCATGTCTATTTGGCCTTAGGAATTGTTATCTTTCTCTTCTCCAGCCCCACCCCATCCCTTTTGCTTCCATACTTTTTTCTGGTGAAACGGCATAAAGCCAAAGGGCAACGGGATTTAGCCCTTGGGCTAAGGGACATAGGCGAGAGGGACTATCAACCCTTCTTCAGAATTTCGTATTTCCCCAATCCGAAGCTTGACCCTCTGCCCACGTGCACGTATTCCCCTTCAAATATCAAATTCAATATCCGCATCATCTAAGAATACAAGTCAAGGATGAAAGGTCAGACAAAACCGCATAAAACAGAAGCAGCAGGGAACTTTACCTGAAACCCAATCTTCTTTGGGAATGTTTCCGGCTGGGCCATGAGTTGGCGAATGGCACTGAAAATTGCCTGTATCTCATCGTCATGGTCCCGTAAATGCCGCTCCAATTCCTCCAGCTTTCGGGCGAGTTCTTTATGTGAAGCCAGCAGCTCCCGCAGCCTGACAAAGGCTCGCATGATGGCAATATTAACCTTAATCGCCCCCGGACTGGTCAAAACCCCGGATAGCATGGCGACTCCCTGTTCGGTGAAGGCATAAGGTAAGTAGCGTGAGCCGCCGTGTCCCATTTTTGAGGTGCCATTTTGGCACCTCAAACGTATAAGTTCTTGATTATTAAGCTGAAACATAAAATCTTCAGGGAATCTTTCATGGTTGCGCTTGACTGCCCGTTTCAATATTTTTGTTTCCACTCCGTAAAGATCTGCAAGATCGGAATCCAACATTGCCACCCTCACCCCGGCCCTCTCCCATCAAGGGAGAGAGTGGTTCAAGATTTCGTATTTTCCCAGGCCGAAGCTGGAGCCTTTGCCCACGTGCACGTACTCCCCCAGAAGCAGGTAGGGCCAGAAGGGGGTCAGATCTCCGGAGAAGGCGATATTCCCCACGAAACCTCCCATGTTTATTTTGCTCTCTTGCCGCGCCGAATACCGCTCCCAGTTGTACCACCTGAGTTTTCTTTCCGTCACTTTTACCTCCAGGGATCTATTGATCAGTCCCTTGAAATCCCAAACGGAGGCTTCGATTCCGCAGTGAAAATAGGAGAGAAGGGAGATCCTTCGAAGGAGCTGTCTCACAAGGATATGGAATTCGAGGTCAGAGACAAGGCGTTCGTTATAATAGAGCCGCGTCGGCGTGAGGAAACTAATCGTCAGGGCTTTGATTTCCTGGTCCGGTTCCCTCACCTCCGTTTCAACCATTATTTTTTCCGGGTTGAACGCCTTTAATGTTTTGGCCTTGGAGGAGTAAATAACGGAAGGGTTACCGTCGTTGTCCAGGCTTCGGACTTCTTTCAATTCGAATTTGCCCCTCCCCTTCCCAATCCCCATGCCGCCGAGCTGGTCAAAGGTATATATGAAGTAGGGAAGATAGTCCACTGCCTTACCGATGAGCGTCAGGCCGAAGGAGAACGCGTCTCCCGGTTTATAACCCATTCTTTTTTCCTTAGGGGGCTCGATGACGAAAGGATGGGGGGCAGCTTCATATTTGCGCATCACCTTCGTGCCCGCTGGGGGCGGGGTTTCAAAAACATAGGAATAAATGCACTGGCCTTTAAGCAAGCATTCTTTGCACTCTTTCTCCCTGATGACGCAGACTACCCTCCTGAAGGCGTTCCCGAAGCCGCCGCGCAGGGTAGAACCCTTGTAGGGCGGCAGGATAATCGGCTCCTTTGCCTCTACGGTCAGTTCAAACCTGCCTATGGTCAGCGTTGCAGCCATTTTACTCCCCGGAAAAATGACGGCCTCTCCTTGGCTCTCCGCGGAAAGGGGCAAAGGAAGTTGATGTTAACCGGGAATAATCTGTAGGCAAGGCAAAATGTTGGGAGAATAGAACGGGCGCTTAGCGCTTGGAGAACTGGTTCCAGAAAAGATGCATTACAGGATCCATGGTGAACCTGAACAGGCATGGACGGACCCCCCATTCGATCCATGGGTAAAGCGATTATATCGGTTGTGGGATGAAGAACTATCATCTTCTCCCACATTCTGATTTTCTTGTCAAGAAAAATTAGGGGTGGGGATTCAAGTGGGAAAGTTCAAAATTTTTCAAATATTTCTTGTTCAGCAATCACCTTGACTTCCCATCCTCAATTTCATACAATCCAGACAGCACAGATACCTGTCCGGTAAAATCCTTATTCGTTAAAACTTATCTTTAATTCACTCCGGCCTGGGGGGCTTTTATAGCTTTGAGATCCGTGGAATAGAAGATGAGTAACGAAGCCGATACCTGCCGTAAATATGTCTTGCCCAAGCTGATCGATGTTGGATGGGATAATGAGCCTCATTCCTTCACGGAGCAAAGAACTTTCACCGATGGGAGGATTGTCGTTTCCGGTGAGAAAATTTACCGGCGCCCCTAGAAGCGGGCCGATTATCTCGTTCACGGATTTGGAGAAGTCATCATGAGCGAAGATGATAGCCGAGTTGTTATCCAAGAAGCCCCTGGTAGCTCCCTTTCCCTGAAAGTAAAGCTCCAGGGAGAAACCGTTTGGATGAGCCTTAATCAAATTGCCGATTTATTCGAACGTGACAAATCAGTAATTTCTCAATACTTGCGATATGTGAATAATACCGGATAGTTAAAGGGTAATTCAACTGTTGCATTTTTTGCAACAACTGCCGCTGATAGAAAATCGGGTGCCTCGACCTCGATGCCATTAATTCTTGAATACCTCTTGAAGACCTACGCTGTCCTTCGGGGGGCGGGGGTATTAAATGGCTCTTCGTGATCCTGTCCAGGAACAAGTAATTTCTAAATTTATTCAGCGGCTACTTAGCGGTGTAAGTAGGAGCGCCGTCCTAAAAGCTTTCCCTACTCGGACAGTTAAGCGCATCGACTTGGCACGTTTCCGCATTGCCCATTCGGAAGCGCCTGAAAAACTCGTCCAGGCTTTGGTACACCCGGAGGGACGTTATCGTCTAGTTTTCCAGGACTACCGGCGCGCCGATGACCGTGGCAGCCAAAGCCAAGCACTTTTCACTACACTCCGAACAAAGCTTGCCCGGGAAGCTCAGGCTGTCCATCGAGATACCGGAATCTGGATGTTATGGCTGGCATACCCGATTATTTATGTGCCGCACCCATCTCCTGATCACGAGGAGTTCCTGCTTGCACCGCTATTCCTCTGGCCGATTCGAATTGACAGTGGTAACCTTCCAGAAGGCGAGCTTATCCTTAGGAGAGAACAAGGTGCGCCAAGGTTTAATCGAATCGCATGGCAGTGGATACGTCGCAACTTAGAGTTTGATGCGCCCGAGCCGACGACCGCCGAACTGCTGCAAATGGCAGATTTTATTGCCCTGCGTGAGATAGTTAAACGCTGCTGTGATGGCTTCAGGCCTGTGCTCGATATTTCCCTTCAACCCTCTATCCAACCAGTCCCTGAGCGAGGGAGCTTGAAAGGGTTGGAAAGACCGAGGCTGCTCGATGCCGGTATCGTGGGGCTTATCCAGTGGGAAAATATGGAGCTTCTAGCGGATTTAGAAAAGCTTTATGGGCTGGACGTTTTATTGGGACCGGCAGGAGATTTTTTGAGGGAACGTGAGCGACCTCCAGCCTCAGCCATCGAGATCCCTGAGGAAAAAAATCGGTTTTTGGTCACAGATACGGATCATACCCAAGAACGCGCTGTTTGGATGGCACGTCGCCCGGAGGGGGTCGTAATCCACGGGCCTCCTGGAACTGGGAAGTCGCAAGTCATCGTCAATATTGTCGCAGACGCACTTGCCAGAAATGAAAGAGTGTTGGTGGTCTGCCAGAAGAAGGCCGCGCTTGATGTGGTCTCTTCACGACTCCGTGCCGTAGGTTTGGGCGACCTATCGATCCAAGTAGATGACGCGGAGGGTGATCGTAGACGAATTATCGAGCTTCTGAGGGATCAGGAAAGCCCATCCCAATTTGTAAATGAGCAAGAGCGAATCGAGGCCGCCGAGGAGATTGAACGCCTTGAGAAACAGTTCAAAGAATATAGCAAAGCACTTTTCCGTGGACGCGAGCTTAGGCGGATCAACTATCGTACGATGATAGCTCGGATCTCACGGCTCGAACGAGAGTGGCCAGGGGTCCGGCCATTGGAAGCGCTCCGAGAACTTTTTAAGGAAATAAACGAAACCGATCTGAATCGGCTTAGCGAAGCCCTTGCAAGGCTTGAAGACCTGTTTTGGGCCGCCAATGTTCCGGAAAATCCGTGGGTTTGTGGTAAGGAAAATCTCAGCGGAGATCGCTATGAGCTTGAAGAGATCAATGCAGATCTAGAGAGGGCATTACCCTCTGCAAACACTGCCGATTCCTGGACGGGAAAAAAGGGGCCATCCTGCGGGAAACTAGTCGGGACAACGAAGGAGATCAGTGACGCCGCAAGCCGCCTCGCGGTGACTTGGCCTAGGCTAAATTTACGCTTCGCTAGAAAGCTGGGCCATGAGCAAAAGATAGTTGCCGAAATAGAGGCTAACCAATACATTAAAGCTGCTGATGCTGTCGAGAGCATTTTCAAAAAGCAGCATTCGTTATCGCGACATTTTACACCTTCCTTCTATGGCAATAAGAAGACGATCAAAGTTTTTATTGCCCTTCGTAAGTGGGCTATCGCCTCTACAGCTCATCCCGTTTATGGTGCAATTGCATCTCGAGCAGCTGATGTTTCTATGTGCGAGCCTCTCCTGAAGGCTGTTGGGAGGTGGTTAGAAGCCTCGAAGGCAAGTCTGCTTTTGGAGGACATAAGAATTGCCAAGCCCATCGCGGGCTATCTTCAAAGCCTAAAGGACTACCTTCCAACATTGCAAGTCCTGCTACGTTACCGGGCCACAGTTCTGGGGCTTGATAAACGGTGGAAGAAGGTCGTGGATTTTATAGAACGAGCTCCTGGAGGGCCTCCGAAAAACTGGGCGAAAGTTGCAGAGCTTTCTGCGCTGTTGGCCTGGGCAGGAGAGGCAGAGAAAGAAGCGCCTATTCTGCGGAGTTTAACCCCGGAGTTGTACGAAGCTGATCGGAAGCGGCTGCGTGAGCTGGCTGGAAGAAAGCGTGAGTTAGAATCACAAACGATCAGATCTATTTGGGCCAAGAAGTGGTCAGGAGTTGACCACCGTTGGCGTAGGGCTCTTCGCTTCCGCGGGCCACACTCACAAAGGCTTCGTGAGATCGTTGAGACAGGCAGGACTCGCGGGCTGTTGGATCTCCGGCCATGTTGGTTAGCCAATCCCGGTACCTCAAGCCAAATATTTCCACTGGAATCAAGTTTGTTCGATCTGGTGATTTTCGATGAGGCTTCCCAATGTCCACCGGAGTACGCCGTTCCGGCTTTGTTCCGAGGTAAACGGGTGGTCGTGGCTGGGGATGGAAAACAGTTACCGCCTACGATGTTCTTTAAGTCTGCTTTTGATTTTGAATTTGATGAGGCAGAAGAAGAACAGGGAGAAAGATTAGAAGATAAGGTTGAACTGGCAATTTCAGCCGGGGCAGAAGATCTGCTGTCTCTTGGGCAAGCCCGTCTTCCCGATTCGTATTTGAACGTGCACTATCGATCCCTAGACCCTACGCTGATTTCCTTCTCCAATGCAGCTTTCTACAAAAATCGGCTAGAGGTCCCCAGACCAGCGATCCCCATAACAATTGATGGAAAGCCGGCATTGTTCCTTGAACGAGTGGATGGTGTTTACCGGACAGATCGAACGAACTTGGAAGAGGCACGACGCGTTGTGGACTACTTGAAGCAAATCTGGTTAACCATGGAGGATCGGCCTACTATAGGGGTTGTGACCTTTAATGATGCTCAAAGGGAGGCCATTGAAGACTTACTTGAGGCAGAAGCATCAAGGGACCCAGAAGTTCAGGCTGCATACGAACGAGAACTGACGCGCGCTAAAGACGGCCAAGACGTTGGTTTTTTCGTGAAAAGTTTAGAAGCCGTTCAGGGTGATGAAAGAGACGTTATCCTTTTCTCAACCACCTATGGGCGGCGCGAGGACGGGAGGTTTATTCGTAGTTTCCTTGGACCAATAAACCGGCAGGGTGGCGAGCGACGCCTAAATGTCGCGATAACCAGGGCCAGGTTATGGGTTCGAATTTTCACGTCTTTGCCTATAGCCGAACTATCCAGCGCCCTAACACCAGGCACCGTTGAAACCCAGGATGCCGCCGGTCGGGCCATGCTTCAGCTCTACCTTGCTTATGCAGAGCGCATTTCAGGTGGCGATTATGCGGGTGGCAATGGCATTCTCCGACGTGCCATGGAACTTGCAGGAGCTATTGGAGAACATCAAGGGTCTGCCGGGGAGGAAGAGTCAGAGTTTGAGGCCGAGGTACGAGATGCTTTGTGCGATGCCTTGGGCTGCCAGATCGATACTCAGGTCAGCTCTGGTAGCTTCCGAATCGATTTAGGAGTTCGTGCACCGGACAGTAGTAATTATATACTTGGCATCGAGTGTGACGGGAAGGCCTATCATAGCGCTCCGTCGGCCCGTTCCTATGACTATTGGCGTCAAACTGTGCTAGAACAGCGTGGGTGGCAGATTCACAGGATATGGTCTTCGGTATGGCGCACAGATCGGATTGGCGAGATCAATAAGGTAAGGGATCGGATTGAACGCATCCTGGGGACTGATGCTGCTAACAAAGGCTGAGGGTGAATAGTTATAAATCGGATCCGGCTTAAGGCTAGGTGGATGAACTGAGATGGTTTCAGACCGCGTCTCCTGGCATGTTTGATGCCCTAATCCTATTCATCCTCGACAAGGCTTTCAAAGGGGAATTGTGAAATGGCGAAACGTAAACCTTTAGTTAACCTAAAGGAAGGTGAAACAGAAAACGGTCTCTCAATGTACGTTCTGCACGAACGAGAATACATCCCGGTTTGATGAGGGAGAGCCGGAGATAGGGCCACTTCGCTACTACGCCAGCTCTCTACTCTACCCTTTTTTCCCAACTTCCCCTGTTCCCTTCGGCTTAATGATTTGTTTCCGGAAAAGGTAATTCGGGATCGGAAGATGGGGAATGAGAGAGTTGGCAAGGCGATAGGAAAATAGTGGTATAGTCAGAGGGGGGTTGCCGATTATTTGAGATTGCCTTATTCTGCTCTGAGTCGGATAATGAAGGAAAGAGAAAAGTCAGAAAACAAGACCTGTTCGTCCTGTTCCTCGGACCCACTACCGCGTGCTGCTGAACCACTGCCTAGGCCGCAAGGAGATAGCCTTTGCTTAGCTTTGTAATCCGCATACTGGCCATGTCCATCTTATACGCTGAATGGCAATTTGTTTGTTCCCGGATCGAAGATCGCCTCATGTGGTTGAGAACCCATCCCGCGCTTACACCACCGCTTGTAGCGCAGCGACTTCTTGTGTCGGCGGAGGACTGGCGGCATGGTTGTCATTCGGGGTTTGACGTACGGGCGATTATCCGCGCCGGAGTCCATCGGCTCATTTCGTTCCGCCGCGAGGGGGCAAGCACGATTGAGCAACAAATAGTCCGGGTTGTCACCAATCGCTTCGAACGGAAGTGGCGCCGGAAAGTCCGCGAAATCCTCCTGGCTTCTCTGGTCGCATCTCGCTTTCCTAAATCCGCAACGCCAGCGTTGTATCTCGCTATTGGCTATTACGGATGGCGCATGAACAACTATCTTCAAGCATGCCGCCGTTTAGGACTCTGTCCCAACGACATGTCTCTGGATGATGCTGCCGCTCTCGTAGCGCGGTTGAAGTATCCAGAACCGCGTATTCCACCTCCGCGGCGTTTGGCGCAAATTTCTAGCCGGAAGGAATACCTTAAGAGACTCTATGGTCAGCACCTTTTAGACGGCAAGTACCTTCATCTCGGAGTCGAAAAGCATGGCGAAGCCATTTCTCGTAGAGGAGAGCTTAAGGAAGCTCTTGAATACGTATCCTAGGCCTGCGGATTTTCGTCAGGCTCTGATTGGGATCTCTCGGCGGTCGAGGGAAGATGTCGTCCGCCTTTGGCTGACAGAAGGAATCCCATTTGCCTTCCGTGGCTATCCAAGCGTATATGAGGAAATGCGCAGTTGGCTCGGAGCGCGTCTCGGCGTATGCCCGAAGGAAATCACCCTTGTAGGCAGTGCACGGATTGGATTCTCAATCGCTGGGCCAAAGTTTGGGCGCTCCCTCGACGAAGGATCTGATTTGGATCTTAGCGTTGTCTCTGAGGCGCTCTTCGGGAAGATTACGGAAACGTTTGCCGCGTGGAAGGAGAACTATTCCAAAGGGACGGTTAAACCACGAAACGACAGGGAACGATTATTCTGGGATCAAAACCTAGAGTTCGGTGAAAGGAATTTCTCTTTAGGCTTTTTCGACGCGAACAAGTTGCCAACGTTCGAGCATTATCCGGTCATCCAGCAGATCCAACAAGCAATGTGGGCGCTGACCAAGAAACTTGAGGTCACACCTGATGTACTATCCCCACAGAGGGCATCACTCCGTGTCTATAGGACGTGGCAAGCGCTGGTGGCTCGCGTTTCTTTTAATCTGTATACAGCAATTTCCTGTTCATGACTGGGTGAAGAACTCGGGAAAGGCTCTATATCAATCGACGGAAGGGGCCTTAGGCGGAAAGTCCATAATTCGCAGTACTTGCACCTAAAAAGAATGATTCATTATTTTGAAACCTCGGCCATAAATTATGCTTACAGTCGTTTATCTATCAACGATGCCAGCGCGACCAAGGCCTTCCAAGAGCTCCGAGGTCGGAAGTGGATGTTTTCCCCTGTCAACATTTGGGAAATTCTTTTAACGGGCGATGATGAGCAGAAAGAAAAAATTATCCATTTTTGCCAGTACCTATTCCATGAAGAACTTCTGCCTTCACCAGAGGAATTATTGATTGCCTACATACAACGAGGTTGCCCTGAAATCGAGCCAGCTGGGAAGCTTCAATCAAGTTCCCGTTTAGCTGAAATATGGCGGGATCTTTGCGCCAATCCTGTTAAAACATTCATTTACAATAAAGAGGATTTAAAAAGAAGGGTCAGGATTGTGGCAAGGGTTAGTAAAGATCTGAGTAGGCTTACAAAAAATGCAGATGTATTGCTGTCTCCATATGGTACTGGTATTGGAACAGACATAACTCTTGAGGGCATCGTGAATAATCTGCCCAGGGTCAAGTCTGGTGAACTCATCGAGATTGAGAAGAAGAAGCTTTATAAAATCGCTATTTTTTATTTGATGTTTGTCTTATGTGCAGAGCTAGGTCTAGACCCAGTCCCCATCAAAAAATTCTGGCGATCATTGGGGATTCATAAAACCCGGGATCGCATAAAATATGCACTTGAGAATCTTGAGATGTTGGTGCATAGGGGACCAATGGCGCAAATGGCTTATATGACCTTGGTGCAGACTTCCGTTAAATTCTCGCGTGGTCTATTTTGGGATTGTTTGCATTCTACATATCTTACGTATGTCGATTATTTTTGGACTGAAGATGAACACTTTTTGGCAATGAAGCAGAGACTTTCCTGGTATCCGAATAGTTATAAGATATTTAAGCTGAGTGAAGCAAAGTGGTCTTTCCATGAACGTGAAAACCCAAGAGCTGAGTCTTATATTGCCGGCTAAAAATGCAATTCAGGGGGCGCGTTGCTACGACGACAGCGGGTATGACGGACAGGTCTTCCTCTTGAATTCTCTTCGAGGACGTTGCTTATGGACAACAACCGAGTCAATGGCGAGCCCGGGTCGTTTGGAGATATTTCGCGCAGCGAAAGCCGAATGACACCCAACAAAGCGACGCCGCGGTGGACGACTTATGAACAGCAGGTGTTCGAACTTTTTAGAGAACACTTTCCGAAAGCTACAGTCCGAAAGAATGTGAGAGTTCGGGGCCGTTTCTCGAAAAGAAAGCGTCAGATAGACATCCTCATCACCGAGAAAACTCCGGTGGGAAAGCTGAAGACGGTTATTGACACTAAGTGCTTTCAGCGGAAGGTCGACGTCAAAGCCGTGGATGGACTTGCGGGCTTTGTCGACGATGTCGGAGCGCAAAAGGGGATGTTGATTACGAACATGGGCTACTCAAAGGCTGCTCTGAAGCGTGCCTTTTACGGTCCTGGCGATTTAGAACTGGATATTCTCAACTTCTCAGAATTGCAGAACTTCCAGGCATTCACTACCATTCCTTATGCCGGTGAGAAGGCGTTCGTCGTTCGCGCGCCATTCGGGTGGGTTGTAGATGTCACACGAACCGAGCGTTGGCTCGCCACCATGTATCAACGTGGTCTAGATGCGGGCAGAGCCATAAGCAAGAAAGAATTCTTGTACATCAACTTTTGGAACCGAAAGACCGACCCACTCACCGCTGCGAAACTCGATGAACTTCAGGTATCGAGCATGCGCCTCTTGGGCGCTGTGACGGTGACTCACAGGAAGACTGTCCAAAGATCTGACGCTGTGATCCGACTCCGAATCGCAGACGTGAAGAAATATAAATGCCTCGAAGTCACCGGTTTCCTGGAGTTTGATGACATTATCTTTTTTGCTGTTCTCTTGACTTCAAAGGAAAGCCAACGCCCGAACATAAGAAGGCTCGAGTCCGTCTTGCAGCAGGCGGTTCCCATCCAGCTCCGGAGAGATAACACCGCGCTGATAACGAAGATCCAACAGCGCCTCGACGAATCGCCACCTGTCGCAGAAAGAGCGCAGATACTTTGCGAAATGGGGCACTGGTACAGAGACATGGGTCAGTTCCAAGACGCACGGCAACCCTTGGAAGAGAGCCTGTCTCTCGACCCCAACAACTATCAAACAGTCAAAGAACTCTTGGCAGTATTGGTCAAGCTCGGCGACAAGCACGCAGCAGCAGCAATAATGGGGCGACTGTTGCGCCTCGATCCGCACAATCCAACCGTCTTCAACAATTGTTTCGAATTGGCACGCGCTGCTCTTTTGACGTCGTCCGAATTACTTAATTTGATCGACACTCTAAAGGCGGAGCGGTTTGACAATCGTCTGGCCCAAGCAAATTGTGACTTCTATGCGGGACAACTGCTAATGAGTATTGAACCTGAATCGGCGAGGCAGCGGTTCGTCATCGCTGAGCAAGCGTTCCGACGGTTTCTCCCTGCCAAGCACCAGGTTTTCGCTGCGTTGCGCTTATCTCTTCGGCAATGCAGTCGGTCCAAGAGATCTTCTCGTGACTTGCATTAAGATGGGGGACGTTGTGTCCTGCATTGCTTTACGTTTGAAGAAGGGGACCTAAGTCCGTTGATTCCGTTGTTGCAGTCATTGGTGAGCCCCATTAATTTCGGAATTAGCCGAATTACGGCTTCCACGGCGTCCCGCATTTCCATTAGTTTTTCCCGATGGATTGAGCACATCCTGCCTTAATACACCCATTCGTATTCTTGTTTCACTCACGGCAGATTGATTGATCTTGTCTTATTCGCATTCCACCAATTCTTATACTCTGTAAGTTTGTTCTTTGTTGCTGTCCCATCCCCCTTATCCAAATATCCCAAAATACCAATCTTTTCATCCTTTGCACTCACACCGTAGTATTTCTCTCTATAATCCAAGAAAATATTCAAACACTTGACAATTGTCCGAAGAGCGTCGCTCATTTGCACTTTATTCATCTGCACCTGCAAAACCCATTTATGTGTGAAATTGGGACGCCCTTAAGTTATTCAGTTCGCATCTATCCTGGGAGACGTTGATCAAACTCATCAAAGTTCTTGGAGGGCAAACTTTCAAATTTTATTTTTATAGGCCGAAAAGAGAATCGAACCAACGCTGAAACTCCATGGATCTACAGCCACTCAATGTGTACGAGTTTATCTGCTTTTTTGAACTCCGGATCGCCCGTGATGAGGGGTGCGTTTTCCCTTAAAGAAGTTTGAATGGCGAAGCAATCTGCGTAGGATAGGGGATGCTTCGCTTTTATCTTGGCCGCTTCAATTATGTCCTGGAAGGTATTGGATACTTTCTTGATGGGCAGATTTGGCAAAACACTATGGATAAAGTATTCTGCCTTGTCTATGGTGCGCTCCCGTGCGAGGATGTAGGTATGCCAGAAGAGCGTAGGAGTCGAGCACCCTTTTTCTGTTCACGCCGCCTTTCCTCCTTTCGACCTTTTAAAAGGGCCTTCGTGAGAGAAGGACCTTCTTCAAAAATACCACAGAAATACTCTACCGGATCTTCTGGCAGGGTATATATTTCGATGTGGTCAGAAACGGCTTTCACCATTACCTTTGACCCAGGTTTCAGTCCCAATTTGTCACGTTCCTTTTTGGGAATGACGACCTGGCCTTTTGGTGAAGTAGTCACAATCCGCATCGGTAAAACCTCCCTTTTTGGAGTTTAACTTTGATGTTTATAGTTTAACCAAATCAATCCAGGAAGTCAACCGAGCAATTTTCCGATGAATCGGGCTGGTGATACAAAAAATGGGGGATTTGGGGGACAGAGTTGATTAGCTTAACGGCCTCCGGGACGTAGTTCCGTTGATTCCGTTATTTGGATGAGGACGGGAAGCCGATAAAAGTATAACTGCGTTGGCTCTCCCCGATTTGGCGCGGACAGGCTCCGCACGAATGTGTGACGGCCTCCGATGAGGTTAGGAAATCTTATAGCCGATCTTGCGTAAGAGTTCTTTTCGCCACTGGACCCCCTCTGGCCCTTCTACCCCCTTGGGAGAGAAGCCATCAAAAGGGAGCTAAGGGTTCAAAAATGGTCGTTGTGAAAAATCAGATTACCGCCATGGCCTTTCCAAGCTATTTCGCCAATCCCAATTCCTTTCCATTTATCGCCCGCAGCATTTTGTCAAGCAAAAGCTTGATTTCATCAAGATGGTTGAGGCAGATTTCATGGAGTTCATCCGGGGTAATTTCGTGATAAAAATGCGCCATCCGATTCCGATACCCCGCTATTTTCCGCATCAACTCTGCTTCGTCTTCGTTCAGGATTTTTTTATCCAAGAGGCCTCTGGCGATTTCCTTGTACTCCGTGGCGGGAAAAGCAAACCTTTTAGCCAGGATGTGACGACCGATATCAAAGAGGGCCTCAAGAGATCGTCTCAGGTAAGACTCGGCGGCGGCGACGTTGTGCCTGTTCTGGAGAAATTCTCCTTTGTTTTTAAGGGGGAGGTCGCGCAGCGCGCCGATCATTTCCAAAATCCATGCCGCTCGCTGCGTTACGACTTTTCGATCGATATCTGTAGGAGTCATGCTACGCACCCAGGATCATTTTTTGTTTGGCTCGTTCGTAGGGAAGAAGATCCGCGGCCATGCGCATAATATACAGCTGATACTCGGCCTCATAGGTGGAATCCCTGGCATACAGGATTTCACCCGTGACGATTTCTACCGCCAGGGAAACGGGAGCCTCCGGAAGAACAACCACGTCCACCCGCGGTAAATGGAAAAGATCTTCAAAAAAGATGGCGATTTCCACCTTTGCTTCGACGGTAAGGGGGCTTGCGGGTTTAACGCCTATATCCAGGTCCGAAGGGGTGGAAGAAAGCCTCTCGATGCGTCCTTCGACTACCTCCTTAGCCTCTTCAGCTCTGCTCCCAAAGGCATAGATAATCTGCAGCCCGTGTTTGGCTGCGGTTTGCCCAATTTTTTCTTTCATTCCTGGCATCATTTTAAGTCCATTCCGGAACGGCCCTCTTCTCCTGTTCTCCTGGCTTTCATTTAATCAAAAAAGGCAGGCAAGCGCAACATTTATATTCCTAAGAATGGACAAATAAAGGGGTCTAAAGGGGTAAAGGGGTCTGCTCTTGGCTCTTGCTTAACTGGAAAAAAGAGCTTTTCAACCCCTCCTAAGGATGAGGGGGGGGTCAGGAGAGCTTATATCCAATCTTCCGTAATAGCCCTTTTCTCCACTGGACGTCCTCCGGCCCTTCCACTCCTTTCGGTGGGGAACCGTCGACCACGCCGAGGATCCCCCGGCCCTGGGAGGATTCGGCCACAATTACTTCTACAGGGTTGGCCGTGGCACAGAAGATGGAGCAGACCTCCGGGCAGTTCTTAATTGCGTTCAAGACATTAATCGGGTAGGCATCGAGGAGAACCATCACAAAGGTATGGCCGGCGGCTATCGCCTGCGCATTCCGCAGGGCCACCTTTTTCAATTCCTCATCATTTCCCTCCAATCGAATCAGGCAAGCCCCAGAAGCTTCGCAAAAAGCGATGCCAAAACGTGACTTGGGCATGGCGTTGACCATGACTTCGTATAAATCCTCAACGGTCTTGATGAAATGGGTTTGGCCGACGATAATATTCGCCCCCTCCGGGAATTCCAATTTGACGCTTTTGAGCTCCATGGCATCCCCCTTCTAATCAAAAAGCAAAATACAGGATTCAGAATTCATAAGAAATCTAAATTTCTCCAATTCTGTCATTCCGAACGCGGAAATCCAGTAAAAGCAAAAAGATCTGGACTCCTGCTTTCGCCGGAGTGACGGATTTTCGAATTTCTACGAGACCATTGGATTTTGATTCCTGAATCCTGCTAACTTCATGTAGGTTGCCCTGTGTCTTTTTTAATCTTCAAGCTTCCCACCAAGGAAGCCACGTCAGGAAAATTATTGGCCTGCAAATATCTCTGAATCCCATCGATAATTTTTAGGCCGGCCCGGGGATCGGTGAAGTGGGCTGAACCCACCTGCACCGCGGTCGCTCCGGCAATCAGATATTCCAGGGCATCCTCGGCGGTAACAATCCCTCCCATACCCACAACCGGGATATGCACGACCTGGGATACCCGCCAGACCATGCGCAAACCGATGGGCTTGATGGCTGGACCGGAAAGCCCCCCCGTAATATTCCCCAAAAGAGGGGTGCGCGTCCGAATATCAACCGCCATCCCGATTAAGGTATTGATAAGGGAAACGGCGTCAGCTCCTCCTCGTTCTGCGGCCAGGGCGATCTCTCCGATTTCGGCCACATTGGGAGAAAGCTTGACCATCAGAAAAGAAGAGGTGGCTCGACGAATTTTTGAGATTACCTTATATACGGTTTTAGGCTCCGCGGCAAAAATTGCACCCCCTGCTTTCACATTCGGGCAGGAAATGTTGACTTCCAACCCGGCGATTCCATCTACCGCCGATAATCTCTTGGCTAATTCGGCATATTCTTCTACCGTACTTCCGAAAATATTGACCAATACCGGGCATCGAGCTTTCCGCAAAAAGGGCAATTTTTCCTGGAGAAATATTTCCAACCCGACATTCTCCAGCCCAATGGCATTCAGCATCCCGGCTGGAGTTTCGGCCAGACGGGGCGGAGGATTCCCTTGGCGCGGTTCTAAGGAAAGACCTTTGGTGACCATTCCTCCCAAAGCTTCCAGAGGAACGATGCCGGCGTATTCTTCTCCGTATCCGAACGTCCCCGAGGCCGCCAGCACCGGGTTTTTCAGTTTCAACGGGCCTATCTCAACAGCAAGGCTTGGACCATCATTTTTTGTATCCATGCCTTGCGGAATTCCTTTCATTCCCATATAATTTTCCGGGCTTCAAATACAGGGCCTTCTTTGCAGGCTCGAACATACCGAAAGGGCGGCACTTCAGATATTACCGGCATCAAACTCCCCTCAGGAAAGGTCATTTCGGCTTCCGGGCCTTCGCTCTCGGAAAAAATATTTTCCTGGCCGGTAGTCAATTCTTCGGCCTTAGAAATCTTCATTGAACCTTCATCCCGAACTTTCACCGCACACCCAAGGCAGGCCCCCACGCCGCAGGCCATGCGGGATTCCACGAGAACCTGGCAGGGAAGATCAAACTGATCAGCCATTTGCGCCACTTTGGCCAGCATGGGCATTGGCCCGCAGGCATACAGGGCAACGGCGGTATGCCCCTGGGTTAAAAGTTCCCGTTCCAGTAAATCCGTAGCCAATCCTTTCATCCCTAAGCTTCCATCCTCTGTACTGACTTGGGGTTCCAGTTCCATTTTGCGGAATTCTTTGATTCCCAGTATCTTCTCCCGGCTTTTCCCTCCGATGAGCACAAGCACTTCGGGTGTTTCTGCCGGATTCTTGATCAGCTTCCTTCGCTTACTCGGCCTTGCCCGAAGCTTTTCGGCCCAGGCAATCAGCGGGGCGATCCCGATCCCTCCACCGATCAAGATCACCCTTTTCCATTCTTCCTCCAACCAGAACCCGTTCCCCAGAGGGCCCAATATATCTACCCGTTGCCCTTCCCGCAGCTGAGTCATCAGAGAGGTACCTCTGCCGACCACTTGGTAACAAATCTCCAAAGTGCCTTCCTCTTCCAATTTTGTTCTCTTGTCCCCGCAAGGAAAGATACGGGAAAAGCTAAAGGGGCGGCGTAAGAATGGCTCTCTTTGCTCATTCACCCGCAACATAACGAACTGGCCTGGTTGAGCCAGGCAAGCAATTTCTGGACAAAGCAGGCGGAGGCGGAAATAATCGACCCCGACTTTCCGGTGTTGTTGAATTCGCGCTTTCACTTCTTTGACAGGTCTGGTTTTCATACCGAGGTCGTCCACGAAGGTTCAGCCAAGCGCAGCCCCATAACGATCGCATCCTCCCCGCTGTCGCTATAATAACGCCGGCGGATGCCCCAGGGTTGAAATTGAAAATGGCGATAAAAGGAAATGGCTTTGTAGTTAGAGCGGCGCACTTCTAAGGTAATCTCCTTTACCCCGTTCCTCCGGCTGAAATCTATTCCGTAATGAAGTAAACGGGTCCCGAATCCTTGTTGGCGCCGCCGGGGGTGCACGGCCAGGTTTAAAATATGGGTTTCCGAAGCCACCAGCCAAAAACACAGATAACCCACCACCTGGTCCGGGGGAATTTCCCGGGCAATGAAAGCTTTGGCGAACGACGTTAACCGTTCCCGCTCAAAAAGCCCCCTCGACCAGGGAGTGGGAAAAGACATGCGTTCAATCTGGACGACTTCATCAAGGTCTTCTTCGGTCATTTCGCGGATGTCAACAAAGCCTTCTTTCTCCATCCGTTACCTTAGGTACTTCAGGATTTTTTCTGCAATATTTCACTGGCCAGATTGATATTGCGCTGGCCGGCTTCTTTGGCTAACTTGGCCAATTCCTTCAGGGACCGGCCTTCCCGGCAATTGGAAATCTTAATGAGCATGGGAAGGTTGAGACCGGTGAGAACTTCCACCCGATCTTCTTGGAGGAAAGCTAAGCTCATATTGGATGGGGTTCCTCCAAACATGTCGGTTAGGATCAGTACCCCTTTACCAAGATCTACGCTCTTGATAGCGGCGGCGATTTCCCTGCGCAATTCTTCCACCTCTTTCCGGGTATCAATAGACACTGTGGCCAGGTTGGAAAAATTTCCGCAAATTAATTCAGCCGAACGAACAAATTCCTCCCCCAAGTTCGGATGAGTAACCAAAACAACACCGACCATAAGCCCTCCATTCCTCTTTCATTCATGCCTGTCCGAGAACCGACTTATCACAGGGAAACTTCCAGGTCTCGATGTCGCCGCCTAACGGGAAATTGTTCCTGAAAAAGATTTCCTAACTTTTCAGCGATGGCCACTGAACGATGTCTTCCTCCCGTGCATCCCACCGCGACGGTTAGGTAGGCTTTACCTTCTCTTTCGTAAAGCGGCAACAAATATGCTAAGAACCTGTGAAATCGCGCCACGAAGTCCTGTGTTTCTTCAAACTGGGAAAGGTAGTCTCCAATGCGGGGATCCGTTCCCGCGAGGGTTTTGAGCTCCTCTTCAAAATAAGGGTTGGGTAAAAAGCGGACATCGATCACTAAGTCCGCCTCCTGGGGAATTCCGCGGCTATAACCGAAGGATAGGAAAGTCAAGCTCATTCTCCGCCCCTTGGGTTTCTGTTCAAAAATTTCCCGGATGGCTCCCTGCAACTGGTGGACGTTGTAGGTCGAGGTATCGATTACCAAGGTGGCCATGCCGCGGAGGCCAGCCAGCATCTGCCGTTCCTTTTGAATTCCCTCCCATACGCCGCAACCCACGGCCAGGGGATGGGTACGCCGCGTCTGACTGTATCTCCGAACCAACACCTCGTCGGATGCTTCCAGGAAGAGAATCTCCAGCGGATACCCTTTTTCTCTCAGCTGGCGAAAAACCTCAGGATACGTTTTCAAGAATTCCTTTTCGCGCAGGTCCATCACCAAGGCGAGCTGTGAATAATCACCCAGGGAGGCGGCACGCAATTCAAAAAGTTTAGGGAGAAGAGCGATGGGTAGATTATCCACACAGAAAAATCCCATGTCCTCTAAAACCCGAATCACCGTACTCTTCCCTGATCCCGATAATCCGGTAATAATGACAAGGCGAAGGTTTTTCAATTCTGGTGTTCCCATAGCCTAAGAAATGGAGTAGGGGGATATCCGGGCCCAGAATGGGGCCCTTTCAACCAGGACCAAGCGAAGGAATTTTCGCAGCCTCCCGATCAAACAATTTCGTCTTCTGCAGAAAAAAGGGAGTAAATTTCCTCCCCCGAGTTCACTTCCATCAAGCGTTTTCGAAAAACGTTATCTTTCATCAGGCGCGAAATTCGAGCCAAAGCTTTCAGATGGGTCCCGGCGGAATTTTCCGGGGCTACGAGAAGAAAAAATAGGTGAGTCGGTTTTCCGTCCATGGCTTGGAAATCCATACCGGCAAGACTTCTCCCGAAGGAGGCGAGGAGTCTTTTGGCATCTTTACTTTTCCCATGGGGGATAGCCACTCCTTCTCCGATTCCTGTGCTTCCCAGGCTTTCTCGTTCAAGTAAAATTTCCATCAACCGGTTTTCATCCACCTGTTTTTCCACCTGGGCAATGGCTCGAATCAACTCCCTCAAAACTCCTTCTTTATTTGTGGAGGCAAGTTGGGGAATGATCATTCGTTTATCCAAGATATCTAATATTTTCATAATTCCTGATCTTTACCCTTTGCTATTAGGGAATTTCTCTGGGGGAATATAAATTGTGCCCAGAGATTGAAATTGCCTGACCCAGCCTTGAGCAGGTTATCGGCTCCTATTCCCCCCGTGCCAAGGAAGGCGGGGCCAAAGGGGTCAATCGGCTTGAGGTTCTATTAAACCATAGTTGCCATCTTTTAGTCGGTAGATGATGTTAAGGTTCCTCGAGTTAACATTGGTAAAAACCAAAAATTCAATATTCATAAGGTCCATCTGCATGGCTGCTTCCTCAACGGACATGGACTTGGCCAAGAGCTTCTTGCTTTTGACGACTTTCGGCTCTTCCCCTTCTTCAAAGCTGTTGGCGGAGTAGACATCCATGCGCCAGCTTAGTTCCGGAAGGGAAAAATTGGTCTTATGCCGTTTAATCTTGTCCTTGTATTTGAGAACCTGCCTCTCCAGCTTATCCGTTACCCGGTCAATCGCTGAAAACATATCCTCGGTCTCTTCTTGGGCATTGATGGTAATTCGGTTCGCTACCAGGGTAACTTCGGCGATATGGCGGTGTTTTTCTACAGCCAAAACAACGTTGGCTTCTAAAGGCCAGTCCATATATTTCTTGAGCTTGGAAAGTTTTTCCTGCACGTATTCCCGCAAGACTTCCTTCGATTCTGTATTGCGGAAAGTAACTGAAATTTGCATGCTCGGTGCCTCCATTGCGCTTCAATGCATACGGGCGCGGATTTTTCATCTCTCTGCCCGGAAAGGAATTCTCTTTCTAAAATTCTGCCGATCTGTGCTCATCCGCGGAAAAATATTCAAATAATCTGCTTCCTCCGGGTTGAAGAGAGAACCCCAAGCATCTCGCGATACTTGGTGACGGTTCGCCGCGCAATTAAAATACCCTGTTTTTTAAGAAGTTCCACTATTTCTTGGTCACTGTAAGGTTTCTGGGGGTCCTCTTTGGAAAGAATTTCTCGAATTTTCTCTTTGACGCTTTCGGAAGCGATGTTTTCCCCGCGCACGGTGTTGATACTGCTATTGAAGAAATATTTTAACTCCAAGATGCCTTGGGGGGTATGTACGTATTTATTCGAAGTCACCCGGCTAATGGTGGATTCATGCATCTCCACGTCTATGGCTACGTCTTTGAGAACCATGGGCTTTAAATAGGCCACGCCTTTATCCAGGAACTCGCGCTGAAAGCGGACGATCGACTTGGTCACCCGGTAGATCGTTCGCTGGCGTTGATGGATCGATTTGATCAACCATAGGGCCGAACGAATTTTTTCGTTGATGTACTCTTTGGCTTCCCCGGTGGATTGAACCTGTTCCCTGAGAATATGCCGGTAATAAGGGTTGATGCGCAACTTGGGCATACCATCCTCGTTGAGCACCACTACGTAATCCTCTCCGATTTTGTAAACGTAGACGTCGGGGATAATGTAAGGAATGTTCTCGTCGCTATAACCCCTGCCAGGCTTGGGATCGAGTTCACTGATCAGTCGTGTGGCGCGCACCACTTCTTCTAACTGGATGCCCAATTCCTTGGCAATCGCCTGGTAATTTTTTTTAGCCAAATGGGCAAGATGGCCCTGGATGATCTTCTGCACTAAAAGTTCACCCGGATAAATTTGCTGAGCCTGCAAGAGCAAACATTCTTTCAAATCCCGCGCCGCCACCCCCGGGGGGTCCAGGGTTTGAAGCTTCTGGATCACTTTTTCCATACTCGCCAGATCAAAGCCGGCTTGAGTGGCAATTTCTTTCAGGGAGCCTTGAAGCAGGCCGTCTTCATTGAGGTTGCCGATAATCACCGTGGCCATCAGACATTCTTCTTCGTCGAAATTACTCAGCCGGATTTGCCACAAAAGGTGATCATACAGGGTGGCTTTCTTGGTTAAAAAATTTTCAAAGGTGGGACGATCTTCTTCTTCGTCTACCCTTTTGGTACCTGAAGAAAACCTCTCTGCCTTCCAATCCATGGCTGGCATTTCATCTTCCTCCCGGGCTTCCTTAACCTCGGAAGGGGAAGTGGTAAGGGTTTCATAATTGGTCTCCAAAGGTTCGGTCTCGGAGCTGGGCATAACCACTTCTTCAAGAATCGGGTTCTCCTCTTCCTCCTGCCGAACCAGATCCATCAATTCCATCCGCGATAGCTGCAGGAGTTTAATGGCCTGCTGCAGTTGCGGCGTCATGATTGGCTGCTGAGTTAGCTTAAGGCTCTGGCGAATCTCTAAAGCCATGGCAGATGCAGATCCTCTATCTCAACCTTTGATGGTCCCAGGCTTTTCTTAACTTTCTTTTCCTTCAACCCTACCCTGGCGATCTTTTGAACTCTTAAATTAATTTAGACACAGGTTTCCACGGATAAACGCAGATAACTATTTTCTGTTTTTTTTGCATTGAATATCCTTAAAATCTGTGTTCATCTGTGTCCAATATGGAAATTTCTATACAATAAATTTAATAGGACGCAGATTTACGCAGATAACCGCAGATAATTATTTTCTTTTTAGATTATCCTAATAATCTGTGTACATCCGTGTCCAAAAAGGAATTTCCTATACAATGAACTTAAAATTGGAATTTTTCCCCCAGGTATATCTCGCGGGCTTGCCGACTCCGGGCGATCTCCTCCGGAGTTCCGCATTCCAAAATCCTGCCCTCATTCAGGACATAGGCTTGATCGCACACCCCTAAAGTTTCTCTTACGTTATGATCCGAAATGACGACTCCGATCCCTTTGGCTTTCAAATGGGAGATGATATTTTGGATATCTACGACCGCCAGTGGATCAATGCCCGCAAAAGGTTCATCTAAGAGAATAAATAGGGGCGAGGTAACCAGAGAACGAGTAATCTCGACTCTTCTCCGTTCTCCTCCCGAAAGGGAGAAAGCTTTCCTTTTGGCCAAAGCAGAAAGTCTCAATTCTTCCAGGAGCCCTATCAAGCGCCGTTCCCTCTCTTCCCGAGAAAGATCCAGCGTCTCCAGAATGGCCAGAAGGTTTTCTTCTACCGTGAGTTTGCGGAAAACCGATGGTTCCTGGGGAAGGTAGGTAACCCCCCTGCGGGCTCTCAGGTACATGGGCGCTTGCGTGATCTCTTCTCCCGCCAGAAAGACCTGACCTCCTTCCGGTTTGATGAGGCCTACGATCATGTAAAAAGTCGTCGTCTTTCCTGCTCCGTTGGGCCCTAAAAGGCCAATGACCTCGCCCGCCCTGAATTCCAAATTCACAGAATCCACAGCCCATTTCCCGTTATATTGTTTTTTCAATCCCCGGGCTATTAAAGTAGGGATGGGATTCACTGTTTTCCCTTTCCCGGAAGTTGTTCACTTTTGGGATAGAGGATAACTTCTACCCTGCGGTCGGGTCCACCTTCAACAAAACTTTTATCTTCGTCCAAAAGGACAATAATCTTTTCACCGCTGACCATATCCTTTCCTCGCCACACCTTTGGCTGCCCCGTGAGGACAATTTTTTGCTCCCGGTTGTTCAACACGGCTTTCTGCGCTGTAGCAAGGCTATCCCCCTGATAAATTTTTACATTCCCTGAGGCTACGATCTCCCGGACATCATTTCCTCCCTCTTTCTTTTCATAATACACTCGGGCGACGTCGGCATGAATGGTCAACTCCCCCTGTTTAGCCACGACGCTTCCCGTAAAGACGATAACCTGATTTTTATTATCAGCTTCGAGGGCCTGGGAGCTAATTCGCAGGGGCTGATCGGATCCGCGGATATTCCCTTTTCCTGTTTTCCCAAGGGAAATAGGTTGCTTCTCCGAGCCCCAACTGGATGCCGAGGGCAACAAAACGGTGAGGAGAATGAGGAAAATATGGATGGGGATGAACCGATTTACTCTAAACATTTTATAAGGATAACCTTGAAGTTTCTTGGGTTGAGTGGAAAAAGGTCGTGGTAACCCGTTGTAGAATTTTCATCCGCTGGTGGTCGAGTTCAACAATTAAACCCGTTCCTTGTACCCGCAGTTGGGGCCCGCTCATTTCTACGGGATCTGAAGTCATCAACTCCCTTCTTTCCGCTTGATATTTCAAGCTTTGGGTCTGCATCCGGTAACCATCGCTGGAATCAAGTTTCACGCCATCAAAAACCTCTATGGTTTTGGTCTGGGTATTGATTTTTCCCCGCTTTCCTACCAAAACGTAAGTCTCCCGGTTCTTCCCGAAGAAAGTCGCTTTGACTTGCTCGAAAAATAACGTATTTTCATCCTCGAAATAACGGACCGAGGCCGCCTCTAATTCCCATTCTTTGATTCCCTCGCGGGTCTCGGTATATTTCACCCGGTTTAATTGCAGATCAGCGGCAATTGCTGGCTCTTTTACGGGAACTTTTTTTTCTTGCGGAGGAGCTAGGGTGCGCCAAGTCATGATGGCTACCAGGCATAAACTGCCTACGATAATCACTCCCAGGAGAAAGCGCAGATTTTTCATTGACTTCAATTCCCGGCCACCCATTTTCGCAACCATTCTATCACTCTGCTAAGGAGGTGTAAAGGTTAATTTTGGAATACTTCAAGGTCACTTGAATGAAGCAAAGGGAAGACAAGGGATAGGATAGTTCATTAAACGCTCTGCGCTCTGCCCTATGCGCTCTGCGGATTTTTGGTGATCCGGTCGATTGCTAAGAGTTGCTCTAAAAGCGGCTTTAGTTCATTCAAAGATTGGGAATTGGGCCCGTCGCAAAGGGCTTCTGCCGGGTTGGGATGAACTTCCATAAACAGGCCGTCGATCCCAACAGCTACAGCGGCCCTGGCCAAGGCGGCTATAAATTCCCGTTGCCCACCCGATGAAGACCCCTGCCCACCCGGAAGTTGGAGGCTGTGGGTTACGTCAAACACGACGGGATACCCCATCTCCCGCATGATTACCAGCGAACGCATGTCGGCCACGAGGTTATGGTAACCGAAGGAAGTCCCCCGTTCGGTAAGGAGGATGGAATCGTTCCCGCTCGATTCTATCTTCTCGATGATATTGCGCATATCCCAGGGTGCTAAAAATTGCCCTTTTTTGACATTTACCGCTTTCCCCGCCCCGGCCACAGCCAGCACAAAATCCGTTTGCCGGCAGAGGAAGGCCGGAATTTGCAGGGCATCGAGAACCCGAGCGGCCGGTTCCACTTCCTCAAAGCGGTGCACGTCCGAAAGAACAGGAATGCCCAGGTCGTGCTTCAGGCGTTGGAGAATTTCTAACCCTCTCTTCAATCCGGGCCCCCGGAATGATTGTAAGCCGCTCCGATTTGCTTTGTCATAAGAGGATTTAAAGATAAAAGGAATTTTCAAGGCCTGGGTCAGATCGGTTAATACTTCGGCAGTCCTCCGGCACAGGGCTTCCGACTCGATTACGCAAGGGCCGGCAATGAGAATAAAAGGTTTTTTCCCGCCGATGGTTACGGGCCCAACGGAAATTTCTTTCACTGCTGGCCAGGAAAGAGTATTCACACGTTTTTTCTCCGCTTCTTCCTTTTCTCTTTCAATGCGGCGTGAATGAATTCGCGGAATAAGGGGTGGGGAGTGTGGGGTCTTGATTTTAATTCCGGATGAAATTGGCAGCCCAGGAACCAGGGATGATCCCCTAATTCCAGGATTTCCACTAATCTCCCATCCGGAGATAATCCGCTGAATATAAAGCCCTTCTCCGCCAAGAGTTCGCGATAATTGTTATTCACTTCGTAGCGATGGCGATGGCGTTCGGAAATTTGCTTTTCCTGGTAGGCTTGGTTGGCCAGGGACTCGTCTTGCAGAACAGCAGGATAGGCCCCCAGCCGCATTGTACCCCCTTTGTCTACGATGGTCTGCTGGTCGGGCAGGAGGGCGATTACCGGGTGGGCCGTCCCGGCATTAAACTCGCTGCTATTGGCCCCTTCCAGGCCGCAGACGTGGCGGGCGAATTCCACAACAGCCAGCTGCATCCCCAGGCAGATTCCTAAAAAAGGAACCCGCATTTCCCGGGCGAATTTCACGGCCATGATTTTTCCCTCGATCCCCCGCTCCCCAAAACCGCCCGGAATCAAAACTCCGTCAGCGCCTTGCAAGAATGGTTCAACCCCGTCCTTCTGCACCGCCTCGGAATCAACGTAATGCAGGTTTACCTTACAGCGATTGGCAATTCCTCCGTGGATCAAGGCTTCGTTTAAGCTTTTATAAGAATCCTTCAAGTTAACGTATTTCCCTACGATGGCAATATCCACCGCCCCCCGGGGATTTTTGATGGCATAGACGATTTCCTGCCATTTTTCCAGATGCGGGGAACGCGTCCAGATATTGAGCATTTGAACGATCTTATCATCCAGCCCTTCTTGGTGAAAGAATAAGGGGACTTCATAGATGGACTCTACATCCTTGGCCGTGATCACCGCGTCTTGGTCTACATTGCAGAAAAGAGCAATCTTGGCCTTGATTTCCGGGGGCAGGAACTGGTCGGTGCGGCAAATCAAAATGTCCGGCTGGATGCCGATTTCCCGTAATTTCATCACGCTGTGTTGAGTGGGTTTAGTCTTCAATTCCTCCGAAGTTTTAATGTAGGGGACGAGAGTAAGGTGGATGTAAAGGGAATTCTCTCGTCCCAGATCCGTTTTGAGTTGGCGGATGGCCTCCAGAAAAGGAAGGCCTTCAATATCGCCTACCGTACCCCCGATTTCAATGATGGCCACATCCGCATCGTCCGAGATGGCGAGGATGTTCCGTTTAATCTCATCGGTGATGTGGGGAATCACCTGAACCGTCCCTCCGAGGTAATCTCCCCTTCTTTCTTTGGTGATCACCGAATAATAGATCCGGCCGGTGGTGAAGTTATTGCGCTGGGTGAGGCGGGCAGAAGTATATCTTTCATAATGGCCCAGATCCAAATCGGTCTCGGCCCCGTCATCCAAAACAAAAACTTCCCCATGTTGGAAAGGGTTCATCGTTCCTGGATCCACGTTGATGTAGGGGTCGAGTTTTTGCAGGGTAACTTTTAATCCGCGCGACTCCAACAGAGCACCGATCGAAGCCGCAGCCAGACCTTTTCCCAGAGAGGAAAGGACTCCGCCGGTAATGAAAATAAACTTGGTCCTTCCCGCTGGATTCTTTTGCTCTGACCTACGCACTGTGTTCCCTTGTTCAGCCATTCCGTCCTCAAGAAAATTCTTAAAAAAGTCGTTCTTGGTGAAAGTTCGGCACGTTCTTTCTCAGATGTTCCTGGGCTAAGAGGGTAGCCTTACGCCCTCGCGGAGTCCGGTCCAGAAAACCTTCCTGAATCAGGAACGGTTCATAGACGTCTTCGATGGTGTCTTTTTCCTCATTCACGGCCACAGCCAGGGTATCCAATCCTACCGGTCCTCCGTTAAATTTTTCCACAATGGTTAAGAGGATCTTCCGGTCCATTTTATCCAGTCCCCGTTCATCGACTTCCAAAAGCTTTAAGGCTTGATCGGCCACCGCTTGGTCAACCCTGCCCTTCGCCCACACCTGGGCAAAATCCCGAACCCGCCGGAGTAATCGGTTGGCTACTCGGGGAGTACCGCGCGATCTCTTGGCAATTTCTTCGGCTCCCGAGGGGTCGATGGCCATATTTAAGAGTTGGGCCGAACGCAGTAAAATCCTCGTGAGCTCTTGGGGGGAATAGAACTCTAAGCGGAAATTGATCCCGAAACGATCGCGCAGCGGGAAAGTCAGCAGACCCGCCCGGGTGGTTGCCCCCACCAGGGTGAAAGGAGGAATGTTCAATTTGATCGAACGGGCACTTGGGCCTTGCCCAATCAAGATATCGATTTGAAAGTCCTCCATTGCCGGATAGAGGATTTCCTCCACCACATGGTTCAGGCGATGAATTTCATCAATGAACAGGATGTCATGTTCTTGGAGATTGCTGAGGATGGCAGCCAGATCTCCTGGTCGTTCAATCACCGGCCCCGATGTGCCTTTTAGATTCACCCGCAGTTCGCCGGCGATGATGTAAGCCAAGGTTGTTTTTCCCAGTCCAGGAGGTCCGCAAAAAAGGACATGGTCCAATGCTTCCCCTCGCTTTTTTGCGGCCTCGATGTAAACGCGTAGATTATTCTTGACCTCCTCCTGCCCGATATACTCATCCAGGCATTTGGGACGGAGATTGACTTCATAGCGTAAATCTTCTTCATTGATCTCGGGCTGAACTCCGCGCTTCGTTAGAGGAGATTTTTCCGAACTATCATCCGCCATCTTGGCCCAATCTTCTTTGCCCTTCATGATCCTCAACTTTTAGCAAGAACTCTTAAACTCTCCTTTAGCGCCTCTTCCAATTTTATCTCCGGCCTCTGTTGGAGAATATCCTCCGCCGCACTTTCGGCCTGACCCTTTTTGTATCCGAGATTCACCAAAGCGGAAACGATGTCCTCGGTCATTTCATCCCTTGGAAGATGACTCTTGGGGGGAAGGGAAACACGGGATTCAAGTTTTTGCACTTTTTCCTGGAGGTCCAGAATCATCCGTTCGGCCATTTTACGCCCCACCCCGGGGATGGACAATAAACGGTTCACATCTCCTGAACCGAGTGATCTTATAAGCAACGGCGCAGATATTCCCGAAAGAATATTGAGGGCTAACTTGGGCCCTATGCCGGAAACACCGATGAGGATCTGAAAGATTTCCTTTTCCAGCAGGGTGGAAAAACCATAAAGCTGCAGAACGTCCTCCCGAACATGAGTGTAGGTGTACACCCGCACGGGCTGTTCTACTTCAGGAAGGTCGTAAAAGGTATTGAGGGAAACATAAACCTGAAACCCGACCCCATTGGCCTCTACGATGACCAAACCTGGACTTTTTTGGATCAACTGGCCCCGGATTTGGGCGATCATCCACGTCCCTCAAGCCAATCTCCGGTTCGATCTTTCCATCGGGTTCCGGCGGGAGATTTCTGCGCAGCCAAGAGGCGCAACGAATTCTTCCAGGAAAAAGAATGAGCCAAGCATAGCGCCACAGCTAAAGCATCCGCAGCATCCGCCTTCAAATTCTTGGGGGTATGCAAGAGGGAGTAAATCATGGCCTGAACCTGTTCCTTGGCAGCTCTTCCATACCCAACGACAGCTTGCTTTACTTCCAGGGGACTGAATTCATACACCTCTACCCCCGCTTCGGCTGCGGCCAAA
>JAHJQK010000123.1 GCA_018819135.1 Pseudomonadota bacterium
CCACTCTTAGATAACCTTCAGTTAAAACTTTTGAAAAAGGGGCTTGATCCAAGGATACCTTGGCTGAATAACCATAGGATTTGCTTCAGATTCATGTAAATTTAAGAGGAAAGAGTCCATCTAATTAGGACTGAAATATTGCTGATACAATCAAGTTAAATGACTAAAATGTCTAAAGTGAGCTAAAGTGCCTAAAGTTGAAAAAAGGAATTTTCAATACAATTAAATTCATTTTTATTTTATAGGGTTGCCAACGCCCTGTTCGGAGAAGAAAGCCCAATCAAAATCCTCGGCAAAGAGAAGGCGGAGAGCCCCTCTATTTCGACATTTTCGGACCTATCCCTCTAATAATTGTCGACAAGTCATGATTTTGGAACCCTCAACGCATAGAAAATCAATCCCCAAGCGCTTTTTACCTTATATCATTAATAAGTTATTGATATTATTATTTTTTTATTGCTCCAAAAATAGGCAACTTGCACAAAAACAACTGATTTTCTCTAATTACGTGGTTCATTACTCAACTTTTTCACAACTTTTCCACAGAATTTTGTGGAGGATTTTAGACCCTCTAAATTTTCATTGACGAAATCTTAAAAAATGAGTAGCGTAGCTCTGCAAACCAACAGGCAGAATAATTTGTAACAAGGAGATCGTCGATTATGACAGACCAAGATTCGTATCAAGAACTTTCCAAGCTGTTAGGGGCTCCTTCGTCTAAAATCCTCCCCTTGATCATAGAGAAGATCGCTGACGAGAAAGAAATCAAAATCCTCCTGGAGGCTTTCCCTGCGGCCACTGTTCCGGAGTTGTCTAACAAGACTGGAATCGCCCCGGAAAAAGTGGAGGAGATGGTTAAAACCCTATTCCTTAAAGGACTCCTTTTCTTATCTAAAAAAGAAGGAGATCCCCGTTACTACCGGGTCAAGACTGTCCCTCAATTTCATGACAGTTCCATCCTTTGGTCGGGAGCAACCCCGGAGTTCTACAACCTCTGGAAGGAATATACCGCCAAAGAATGGGCGGAGTTTGGAAGGGTCGTCGAAGCTTTTCTTCCTAAACCAGCTGTACGCATCGTCCCGGTGGGGGCGACCATTGAGTCCAAAGCAAAAGTGTTAGCCCTGGAGGATGTCCGGGAAATTGTCAATCAGGCCAGAACCCTGGCTGTGACCAGGTGCACCTGCCGGGTGGTGGATGGGAAATGTGGTAAACCTGTAGAGATTTGCATCCAGGTGAACCGGGCCGCCGATTATGCCCTCCAAAGAGGAACGGGTCGCGTGATCACCAAAGAGGAAGCCATGGGCCTATTGCACCAGGCAGAAAAAGAAGGGTTGATCCATATCGTCGATAACCATCAAAAGGTCGATCATATTATCTGCAACTGCTGCCGGGATTGCTGCATAAATTGGAAATTGCCCAATCCCCATAAATTTGTTGACCCTAGCCGTTTCCAGGCTTTGGTCAACGCTGACGATTGCCTTGGCTGCCAAGTATGCCTTGAGCGATGCTATTTTGATGCTATCGTCATCGAAGGAGAGGAACCGAAAGCCCGGATCAACCCGGAGAAATGCGTGGGTTGTGGAGTGTGTACCGTCACTTGCCCGACCGAAGCCATTACCATGAAGGAAGTTCGTCCCCCGGAGGTAATCCCTGTTTAGTTCGGAGTGCGGAGTTCAGAGTTCGGAGTCAAAAAAACCACCTTCAAGGTATTTACTCCGAACTCCGAACTAATAACTCCGAACTTTATTACCTGGACTCTATCACTCCGTTCCGCAAAACGGCTTCTCCTTTGGCGTTATACACCTCCAGCAGAAAAAGATCGGGGGGCGCCTGCCACACCTTGGTCTGAAGTGATTCCCCCGGAATTACCGGGCTGCTGAAGCGGGCCGAGTAAGATTTAATCTTTCCCGAATCTCCCTGCAAGACTTCCTGGACAAACCGGCGGCAGGTAACTCCATAAGTACAAAGCCCATGCAAAATGGGCTCTTTGAAGCCAACAGCCTTAGCGATGGCTGGGTCGATATGCAATGGGTTCCGGTCGCCGGACATGCGATAGAGCGCAGCTTGATTTACGTCGGTTTGGGCTTCAAACCCAAAGTCCGGAGCTTTCGCCGGAATGGCTGGAATCTCCTTTTTGGGCTGGGCCGTTCCCCCAAAACCACCAGCCCCCCGGACAAAGGCGGTCATCCAGTTGGTGCAAAGGGGATTACCGCTCTTGTCTTTTGTTTCAAAGCGCATCACGATGGCCGCCCCCGATCCTTTATCGTATATCCCCTCGATCACGGCCGTGGTCGAAACCGTGGCGCTGCGGGGAAGAGGGTTGTGCACCTCTAAAGCTTGTTCCCCGTGAACGACCATGGCGAAATTCGCCTTGGTGGATAAAAAAGCCTCGGCTCCGGCATTAGAGGGAAGGCATACTCCATAAGTGGGGAAGGCTTTAAACTCTTTTGATCCTTCATACACATATTCCAATTCGTCTTTGGTAAACCCAATCCCGAGGGCATAAATAATCAGGTCCCTCTCAGTATAAGAGAATTCGTAAGGTCCCCAGACTTTACCGACGGTCTCCAAATTCAGCGCCATAAAGACCTCCTTTCGCCAGAGTGAATAGAAATGCCTAAGGTTTCCCAGTGCCTAAATTCCGATCCCTCCTTCCCTATCACACTTTTTTCCCATATGCAAGCTACCCGCTGCCTTCCTGACGCTATATGGTCTTGACTCCTGTTTCACCCATAGATACAAGGAGCGTATTACACAAACTCTATCGATGGCGGTTTCATGGGAACCGTCACCATTTCTCCTAAGTTTCAAGTCGTGATTCCGAAAGAGATCCGGGAAAAACTCAGCCTTTCCCCCGGCCAAAAGATTCAGGCGATCATCTACGGGGATAGGATCGAACTCATCCCCCTGCGCCCGGTGAAACGCATGCGTGGCTTTCTCAAGGGAACTGACACGAAGGTTGATCGGCAAGGCGACCGGATATGAATGTTGTAGACTCCAGCGCGTGGCTCGAATACTTCGCGAATGGACCGAATGCTGACTTCTTCGCTCCAGCCATCGAAAAAACCGCTGACCTCATCGTTCCTTCCCTCACCTTGTATGAGGTTTTTAAGCGTATCGCGCAGCAACGGGATGAAAACCTCGCCTTGCAGGCCGTGGCGGTCATGCAACAGGGCCGCGTCGCAATCACAGGGTCAGGTCTATTTAGTTTGCATATCTTGTTAAAATAACTTTCCGGGTCGATTTGGGTTCTTTCTATTGATAAAAAAATAGACTCCACAATAGGGAGTGTCCGCCGCGAGGTGAAATCCGGAAGAAGCCGTATTATCTTTTTATGAAACAGAACACAGAGAGGATATTTAATCCCTCCACCATTTCGTAATGCCTTCGGTTATTGGTTAGCAGAGAAAAGGCGATCGGCGTAAATATTTTCAATCAACTTGTCGGCGTCAATCGTCCCCTTCCATCTCCCCGCTGATCTCGCAAAGGAATCCCCATTGGCTTTGAAGGGAACTTCCATGATGGTTACGGAGATTTCTTTTCCTTCGGTGATATCAAGCTTTTCCAAGGGTTCGATTTTCCCCTTTGAGAATCTGGCTTTGATGGTCTTCATCTTCATCCCCTTTCGGCTTTTTGGTTGGAATTTTCTCTTTGGGTAATCTTTGATATTTCTTTCAGCTCTATTGTAGGAAAGCAAAACAGCAATGTCAACGTATCTAATGCGTATTCCGACCCATTCCGGCCACCCCCTCGGAGCGGAGCGACGCTGGAGTTAAAAGATTTTCTTCCGAACGATCAGGCTGAGTCAAGCTTTAATTTCTTTCTCATGGAATCTCCTTTTAAGTTGATCCAGTAATTTTCGTTGTTGACTAAATTGGCTTATAAGTTTATTCCATTTTAATAGATTTAAAGGCGGAAGAATTTCAAAAATGGAAACTGTTTAGCCACAGAGGGCACAGAGAGCACAGAGACATACATGCTGAAAATGAAAAACCAAAAAACCATCGGAACTCGAATCCGGATTCTCCATGCCTTAGCTCTCGCCCAATATTAGTTTTAGTCTTAAAACCTCTGCGGCCTCTGGGTTCTCTGTGGTAAATGCGTTTTAATTTTCGTCTTTTTGAGACTATTCGCATTTCTTGGCCAAACTGTTACCAAAAATGACAAATTAACAGGATACAGATTTGAGGAGTCAAGGATTTGATTCTGGAATCCTGGACCCCTTAAACCCTTTTAGGGCCTTTTTCATCCTGTACCGATTCGTTATCGGCAGCCGGCGATCTTTGCCAAACGCCCGGGGAGTAATTTTGACCCCCGGAGGAAACTGTCTTCTTTTGTATTCATTGAGGTCCACCCTGCGGATTACTTCTTCGACCATCTGCTGCTTAAATCCCCGGGCTTGAATCATCTCCAAGTTCTGATCCTCCTCCACGTAGGCCCGAAGGATCGGGTCGAGGACGTCGTAAGGAGGAAGGGAATCCGTATCTTTCTGGTTGGGTCGAAGTTCAGCTGAAGGAGGCTTTATCATCACTCGCTCCGGAATGATGCGGGTGGCTCCTAAGGAATTGCGGAAGGAGGCTAATTGATAAACCAGAGTCTTGGGAACATCTTTAATAACGGCGAATCCGCCGGCCATATCACCGTAGAGGGTGCAATAGCCCACTCCCATCTCGCTCTTGTTTCCCGTGTTTAAAACCAGCCAGCCAAATTTGTTAGACAGGGCCATTAACAAATTCCCCGGGATACGCGCCTGAAGATTTTCTTCCGTGACATCGGGTTTTTTCCCGGCCAATGAATTTCTTAAAGTCTGCAGGTAAGATTTGAAGACATCATCGATCGGGATGACCCGCAATGCAATTCCCAGATTTTCAGCCAGAGCCCTGGCATCTTCCAGGCTCTCGGGAGAAGAATACACCGAAGGCATGGCGACTCCTACTACGCTCTCCTTGCCCAAGGCATCCACGGCGATCGTCGCCGTCAGCGCCGAGTCAATTCCCCCGCTTAAACCGAGAATCACCTTCTGAAAGCCGTTTTTCCGGACATAATCGCCCGTCCCCAGAATCAAGGCCTGGTAAATTTCTTCCAAAGGACGTAAGGCCTCCTGGATCCTCACGGGGAACGGCTTAGGAGGCCGCTTCTTGCCCGGAGGGGGAAGGATCAGGCGCTGCAGTTTCCCTTCGGCCAGCCGCAGCTTCCTTTTCATCCTTTGTTTCTCCTTCAAACATCCATCCCATCAAACAGTTCACCCTTCTCCCTCGACGATCGCAATATCTTTGCGGATCTTATACCGTTCAATCTTCGAACGCAGGGTATTCCGGCTCATTCCCAAGAGAATCGCTGCCTGAACCTGATTCCCCTTCGTTTCTTGTAAAGCTCTCTTGATAAGGATTTTTTCTACTGCCGACATCAGGTCAGATTCCGGCCTCCCCTTAGCATGTTCCGCCAGTTCTTTGAAAACCGGCTCCATCAACATCTCCAACCTTTTCTCAAAATCGATCTGTTCTTGGGCCCCGATTTCGGGTTCTACTTCTTCCAGAATGAAACCCTCAAGGAGCAAGGTGTGCCCCTTGGCGATGACCAAAGCCCTTTTTACGGCGTTCTCCAGTTCCCTAACATTTCCCGGCCAGCGATAGCGCATCAATTTTTCCAGGGCGCGCGGGGCGATGTCTTTAATGTTCCGGTTGATCTCCGGCGCGAAAATCTGCAAAAAATATCGCACCAATTCCGGGATGTCTTCTCGCCGCTCCCGCAGGGGAGGAAGATGGAGGGTAACTACTTTCAATCGATAGTAAAGATCCTGGCGGAATGTTCCTTCGCGGATGGCCTTTTCCAAATCCTTATTGGTGGCCACGATCATCCGCACATCGGCAGTAATGCGCTCGTTTCCTCCCAACCGTTCAAATTGCCGGTCCTGGAGCACGCGAAGAATTTTGGCCTGGGTTGCCGGGGTCATGTCGCCTATCTCATCAAGGAAGAGAGTACCTCCGTTGCATTGTTCAAATTTGCCGATGCGCCTGGTCAAGGCCCCGGTGAAAGCACCTTTTTCATGGCCGAAAAGCTCACTTTCCAGGAGGGTTTCCGGAATGGCTGCACAGTTCACGGGTAAAAACGGCTTTCCCGCCCGGCTACTATGATGATAGACGGCTCGGGCCACTAATTCTTTCCCCGTTCCGCTTTCACCCCGCAGGAGCACCGTCACCCCTGTGGGGGCAACTTGGCCGATCATCTTGTAAATCTGCTGCATGGCAGGAGAAGACCCGACAATCGCCTCCCCCCCGACTCCGGACTCGGGACGATCCGGATAAGAAACCATCTTTTTCATCATCCGGGATACATCCAAAGCCCGCTCTACCATAGCCCTCATCTGGGGTATATCAAAAGGTTTGAGGATGTAGTCAAAAGCTCCGAACTTCATGGCCTCAATGGCCGTTTCCGTCGTACCAAAGGCGGTCATCAGGATGATCAACGCTTTGGGGTCTTGTTCTTTGATCTGCCGCAGAACATCCAATCCACTCTGCCCAGGCATTTTGATGTCCATAATCACCAAGTCCGGATTCTCCGCGAAAAAAAGGTCCAGAGCTTCGGTTCCGTTCTTGGCGGAAGAAACCAGAAGACCCTGCCCTTCCAGCATCCGGTTTATCGAATACCGCATGCCGGGATCGTCATCCACAATCAGAATTTTTTCCAAGAAACCTCCCCATTCATAACACCCCACACCCTACACCCTTTTATTTTAATGGTAGGGTTATATAAAATGTAGTGCCTTTTCCGAGGGTACTTTCCAGCCTGATTTTACCCCTGTGTTCTTCGATGATCCGCTGGGCGATCGGTAACCCTAACCCGATGCCTTCTTCCTTGGTGGAGAAAAATGGCTCAAAAATCCTGCTTTGGATCTCTTCGGCAATTCCTTCCCCCGAATCCTTAAAGGTTATGATAACGATTGGGCTCCCGCGAGTTCCCCCTGAATGACTTTGCACCGCAGTGGCAACTTTCAATTTCCCTCCCTGGGGCATGGCCTGGATAGCGTTGAGCAAAAGGTTTAAGAAGACCTGCTTCATCTGCTCCCCATCCATTGGCACCGGGGGCAATGCGGGGTCATCTTCCCTCTTCAGCAAAACTCCCTGTGCTTCCATCTCGTAAACCACCAGGGCAATGGTTTCTTCCAGCACCTTGCGCACATCCCTCAGCTCCAGAGAAGGGGGCCGAGGCCGAGCGAAATCTAAAAACTGTTTTATAATTTTATTCACCCGTTCAATTTCGGTCTCGATCACGGCTAAATCTTTTTCCCGCGAGGCGGTTGTAGCCATTTCATCCACCAGGGAATGGATTAAAATTTTGATGCTGGTCAAGGGGTTGCGAATCTCGTGGGCAATCCCGGCCGAAAGCTTACCCAAGGCCGCCAGCTTCTCGGATTGAAAGAGCTGTCTTTGGGTATCCTCCAACTCGGCCGTGGCTCTTTTTACCCCTTCCTCCAGCTGGTTGCTGAAGGCTCTCAGCTCTTCATACATCAAAGCATTTTCTAAAGCCAGCGCCGCTTGGTTGGCAAAAATCATCAGCGACTGGAGTTTCTTTTCCGTGATAACGGTCTCGCTCATTAGATTATCGGCGGCGATTCCTCCTAAGACTTTATCCCGGGAAAGCAAGGGTACAACCGCAAAGGATTTCACATCCAAAAAATTGATCACCCCCCTATTCACCCGGGGGTCCCGGCCGGCATCCTCCACAATGAAAGGCCGGCGTTCTTTAATTGCCCGGGAGACCATGTTGTCTTCCGGGTCATAAGGTAAGCTGATGTCTTGAATCTTATCCCTTTCCACTCCGACCGCAACTTTGCAGACCAGTTGATTTTTCTCTTCATCCAATAGATAAAGGCGGGCCCGGTCAAACCCAATTCCTCGGGCGACTCCCTTCAAAATCAATTCCAGGATCTCATCTAAGTTCAGGGTGTGCATGGATTGGCCGATATCATGGAGCAGCGAGAGCTCGCGCACCCTATCCAGTTCCTCGATAATCTCTTCTTGCTTTTTCTGGAATTCGTCGAATATCGGGTAAGAGGTCATGGAATGCTCTCCAAAATCCAACCCTTTGACTTCTTCTTCGGGTGAGACGCGCAGCCCCACGGTGGCGTCCAGGAGTTTGAAGAATCCAAAGGAAAGAGGAAAGGCCCAGAGGAAAACAGTAATCACTGCCAGCGCCTGAACCACGAGGAGGTCAATCCCCCCCCGAAGATCAGGCCGTTTACGGCATAACCCAAGCTATTCTGTACATATTTATCCTGGGCAAAAAGCCCCACCGCCAAGGTTCCCCAGATACCGTTTACGCCGTGAACAGAAATGGCCCCCACGGGATCGTCTATGCGCAGTAGCTCGAACGCTTTCAGGGAAAAATATAGAATGAAACTCGATAAGCTTCCAATGACTAAAGCGCTAAATGGGCTGATGATGGCCACTCCTCCGGTGCAAGAGACCAAGCCGGAGAGGACTCCGTTGAGAGTCATGCCCACATCAGGCTTCCCGCGGAGAAACCAGGTTAAAGCCATGGTGCACAGAGCTCCGCTCGCCCCCGCCAGAATCGTATTGACGGCAATCAGGGCGATGCTCGGGTTGGTAGCCGAAAGGGTATTGCCGGTATTGAATCCAAACCAGCCGAACCAGAGAATAAACACCCCCAGGGCCACCAAAGGAATATTATGTCCAGAAATGATATTGACGGACCCGTCGCGGTTGAGCCGGCCCAGACGCGGTCCCAGCACGAGCACCCCCGCCAGTGACACCCAGCCCCCCACGGAATGCACGACCGTTGAGCCGGAAAAATCAATCATCCCCTTGCGGGCCAGCCAGCCCCCTCCCCAGATCCAATGGCCCACCACCGGATAAATCAACGTGCTGATAAGGACCGTGTAAAAAAGATAACCGATAAATTTAGCCCGTTCACTCATGGCTCCGGAAACGATGGTTGCAGCCGTGGCGGCAAAAACCACCTGGAACATCAAATTGGCAAACTTCCAGTTGTCTATTTTCCCGGAGTGAGTAATATGGTTCAAGAAAAAATCGCTCGTCCCGAAAAGCCCGAGAGCACTGGCCCCGAACATCAAACCATAGCCGATGAAAAAGAACCCGATCGCCCCGATGGCAAAGTCGATCATGTTTTTCATGACCACATTGCCCGCGTTCTTGGCCCGGGTGAATCCCACCTCCACAAGGGTGAAACCCGCCTGCATGAGAAAAATCAAAAAAGAAGCCACCAGGGTCCAGATCATATCCATGGAGGCGGCATGCTCGGAAAGGGCTTTGATGGATTTCCCCGCCTCACTTCCCTCCAGAGGCAGGGACTCGCTCGGAATAAAGAAGATGAAAAGAAAAAGAAGGAGAATAATGTTGGGCCGCAGGAAGAATCTCATATACCTTCCCGATTCTAAAAACCTTCCCGGATGTTATATTAAATATTAACATTCTTTGGGGGGAAAAAGCAAAATGACGAAAGCAAAAAAAAAGGGGGAGCTTCCCCGGCTTCCCCCTTCATCCGTATAACCCGGCCATATAGACCTTGGGCAGTTTACCCTATAAATTCAGGGCTGCCTTTTCGGGATGAATTCCTTTGGGTAAAGGCTTAGTTGACAGGCCACCCCTGCCTTCCAAGATTTTTTCAACCTCTTCCTGATCCGATTCCATTACATAGGGTATTCCGGAAACCTCCGCGGATTCGCGGGTCAGAGCGACCAGGTCTGCCCGGGTTATGTATTGCAGAGCAAACTTCCTGGCCCCGGCCATGAACTGCTGCAGGCCAGCGTTCAGTCGATCGAAGTAGGTGATCATCCCGATGGCGCCCGCAGGGATCTTTTGAAAATCTTTTCCGAATTTTTCTTTCAACTTAGCCGCGAGAATAAAAACATGCTCAATATCGGTTCCGTATTTGGCAATGTCGGCTGGAACCTTCCCCTTTTTGATCATTTCCCCGATGGTATTACCAACCATAGCAGCGGTCATTGAGGCCCTGCCGAGGCAAATGGCTTTTATATAAGGTGCAGCTAAGGCGAATGCCTTGAAGATATGATCCTCCAGGGCGAGCCCTCCCGCCATGGCGCAAGAGGGAATAAAAGCTCCCTTCTGTTCCAGTTTTTTAAGGCATTGATAAAGGAGGCTTTCCAGGTAGACGGTAGGAATTCCCCATTCGTTCATCATCCGCCATGGGCTCATCCCGGTCCCTCCACCCGCGCCATCCACGGTCAGAAGGTCGATTTGGGCATCGGAAGCATATTTGACTGCCCGGGCCAGGTCTGCCGCTCGATAGGCTCCTGTTTTTAGAGATATATGTTTGGTCCCGATCTTTTTCAGTCTTTCTATTTCTTTATGAAACCCTTCCTCGGTCACCATGCCCAGCCTGGAGTGACGCTCAAATTCCTTAAAATCACCCTGTTTGAATGCCTCTTGAATCACGGGATCTTCCGGGTCGGGAAGAACGATATACCCGCGGCTTTTCAATTGCAGGGCTCTTTCCAGGGTGCTGAGTTTTACCTCCCCACCGATGTCTTTGGCCCCCTGGCCCCATTTCGGTTCAATGATCTGGACTCCCAATTTTTCCACGGCATATTCCGGAACACCCAACCGGCCGTCTTCCACGTTATACTGAACGATAATCCCTCCATATCCGTCATACCATTTCTGGAAGGTTTTTACCCGGCGTTCCATTTCGGGAGATCTGACGATGCGCCCGTTTTCAATTTCAGCATCAGGGTCCATGCCGCAGACATTCTCACCCACGACCACCAGAGTTCCGGCAATGGCCGCAGCTATGGCCATTCCCTCCCAGTGAATGCGAGCTATGTCCGTGGAGCCCAGAGCTCCTGTAAAATAGGGAACCCGTAGGCGAATTTTTTCAGCCGCTCCTACCTCTGTAGCAATATTCACCGCAGGGAATGTGGCTTGATCGGAATCGGCGGTAACTCCAATCGCCCCTACGCAGGTACCCTGGATGTTGAAATGGGAGAAATCAACCGGATAATCTTTTTCTGAACCGGCGGTTATTCTGGCAAAAGGTTGCGGGTAAAGTATTTCCCTACCCCGTAAGGCGGATCGGCCAACTTCGCAAGGGCCGGGGCATCCATCCAAGCAGGTAACACATATACCCGATCCCGGGGCAGGCGTTACTCGGTTCCGGCTCATGGTCGCAGCACTGGCATTTACTTTACTGTAAGACATTTTTTTGTCTCCTTCTTAATAAAAATTTTTCCGAGTGGCCCTTTCTTATTGCTTAAAATAAAAAAGGCGCCCCTCTCCCTCCTGGACGCCTTTGTCATCTTCAGTGCCGCACATCCTCGGACGGCGCTGTAGATTAATGTTGTGTGTAATAATTAAACATAATGATTAAAATTTTGTCAAGAAAATTTTATTGACCAGATAATTATTTTTCAATATTTTTAAAGGAATCCGCTACATGGGGAGAAAGGTCAGTTTTTTTTAGGAGATCGCTATGCAGATAGGGAATCGCTGCACCACTCCACGGCAGCTTTAAATCTGGTTGGCCAGAACGATGGCCTCGGCAATTTCCCGCATTGTTTTCCTCAGATCCATAGATTTCTTTTGAATCCTGCGGAAGGCTTCTTCCTCCGAAAGCTGCTGTTCTTTCATCAAAATCCCCTTGGCCCGCTCCACAAGCTTGCGGGAAATCAACTCATCCTCGATCATCTTGGCCTTCGTGATCAGACCTGCATTTTCTATGGCGATGGCGGCCTGATTAGCGACGGTGGTAAAAACTTCCACCTCGCTCTTATTGAACTTGTGCGGGTAGGAGGTGTAACAGTTAATCACCCCGATGACTTTATCTTTCACACACATGGGAACGCTCAACATCGAGACCAGCCCCTCTTTTTTGGCCAGTTCTTTCTCCTTGTATCTCGGCTCCTTTAGAACGTTGTAGATCATCATTGGCTTGTTCTCCACGGCCACATATCCCACAACACCTTCGCCCAGTTTGAGGCTCCTATCTTTCAGGTACTCTTCGCTCATGGCCTGCGTAGCTCTGATCTTTAAGGCATTGTCTCTCTCGTCCAACAGCCAGAGGGAGCAGACTTTTGATTTCATCACCTCAGCCGTGACCACTACAATCAAACTCAGAATGTCCTCCAAGTAGAGGTCGGAAGAGATTGCTTTGCTGATCTTGGATAAAGCTTCTAACTTTTTAATCAGGGATCCTTTGGCATTGGTTGGGGTCATCAGATATAAACCCGCCTCCAGAATTCTTTTATTAATTTGATAATATAACCTCAAGTTTTTGTCAAGGGTCTTTCCCGGTTCCCCCTGATTCATATCATAGGGAAAGTTCAGGAGTTGGACTAAAAAGAAGTATTGCTTTCGGAACAAAAAATCTTAAAATGATTGCAGAGGAAAGGATGTTATCTCGATGAAAAACTTTGGGCGAAAAATTACCCGTCGTGATTTTCTGAAATCCGCTGCTATGGGCACAGCTTTGACCTTGGCCGGGAGGCCTGTTTTTTCAAATGCCAAAGAAGAATACGACTTAGTGGTCATATCTGGCGATCCGGCTGCTGCGACCAGAAAGGCCTTGGAAGTCATGGGAGGTATCTCCCGCTTCGTTAAAAAAGGCCAGCGCGTTGTTCTCAAGCCCAACATGTCTTTTCCCAAGGCGCCCGAAGTGGGCTGCAACACCCACCCCCTGGTAGTTGCCACCGTTGCCCAGGCCTCTCTGGAAGCCGGGGCCCAACAGGTATTGATTCTGGATAATACGCTGAATAATCCTGAACTTTGTCTCGAACGCTCGGGCATCCGGGAAGCATGCAGGTCGATCAAAGGGGTCCACGTCATCGCCGTTAAAGACAAGAAATTTTTCCGGGAGATCAAGGTCCCCCAAGGAAAAATTCTGGAGAGCGTGGAGGTCATCAAGGAAGCGCTGGACAGTCCCGTCCTCATCAGTCTGCCTGTGGCTAAATCTCACTCCGCAACGGGTGTTAGTCTGGGACTCAAGGGTTTGATGGGCTTGATCTGGGACCGGGAGAGTTTCCATTCCAAATATAACATTAACCAGGCAATTGCGGACCTGGCCACGGTCATCAAACCCCAGCTTACCCTCCTGGATGCCACGCGGGCTTTGGTCACCGGCGGGCCTGGCGGGCCTGGAGAAGTCCAAAAACCAAACCTGGTAATCGCCGGCATGAACCCGGTGGCCGTTGATTCTTATGGCGTAACCGTAGCCCCCTGGTACGGTCAGAATTTTAAAGGCCGACAGGTCGAGCATCTTCTGGTTGCCCACCAGAGGGGCTTGGGCAAGATCGATCTCGATCAACTCCGCATCTTTAAGGGGAAAGCATGAGGATTTTCATCCAGGCTTCCTCCCTCCTCCTCTTCACCGCTCTTTTTTACCTTGCCACTTACAAACTGCCGGATTGGCTTCCGGCAGATGTATATCTGCGCTTGGACCCGCTATTGGGATTAACCGCTATTCTGGCCGGGAAGGAAATCATCGGGCGAACGCTATGGTCCCTTATGATCGTTGGAACCACGCTGGTCATCGGGCGATTCTTCTGCGGCTACGTCTGCCCGATGGGGGTAGCAATTGACTTAGGCCACCACCTTTTTTGGCGTCGCCAGAAAATTTCGCCCTTGAAAAAAGAGACCATTTTTCGCAAAACAAAATATTTTCTTCTCTTTGCTTTCCTCATCGCCGCTTTGGCCGGGATTTCCTTGTCCTATTTTATGGATCCCCTGCCTCTTCTCACCCGCTTTTACACTTTCTTTCTTTACCCTTTGGCGATCACCCTCATCAATCTTTTCCTGGATCTTATGCGCCCTATTTTTCACGCCTTAGGATGGATGAGTTTATCTCACCGGCATTACTCCCAGCCCGTTTATTACATGGCCATCGTCACCTTCCTCATTCTGGCAGCGATCATAACTATGAGCCGACTCACCCCCCGTTTCTGGTGTCGTTACCTCTGCCCTCTGGGAGCTTTGCTCAGTTTCATCTCCCCCCTTGGGCTCTGGAGGCGCCGGGTCAGCCAAGAATGCAATGAATGTTTAAAATGCCAGAAGGCCTGCCCGATGGGGGCTGTGGAGGAAAATCCGAAAAGGACTCATCTTGCGGAATGCATTCAATGCCGGACCTGTGCTGAGGTTTGCCCGCAGGAGGCCATTACTTTCCCAGCCTCTTTTGCTTGGAATAAGGCCTCGGGTCATCCAACCTCCGCCAAAGGAGGGGAGTATTCCGCCATAGATTTTTCCCGCAGGGGATTCCTCTACTCCGCCGGCGGGGGTCTAACGCTCGCTTTTTTGGCAGACCGGACACCCTTCACACCCCTTAAGGGGAGGTATCAGCTTATCCGCCCCCCGGGGGCGCTCCCCGAGACTGATTTCTTGCAGACTTGCATCCGTTGCGGGGAATGCATGAAGTCTTGCCTCACCAATACTCTTCAGCCTTGCTTTTGGGAATCTGGTTTAACGGGCTTCTGGACGCCCAAAATGGACCTGCGTTTTGCCCCCTGTGAACAGAATTGCAACGTCTGCGGTAAAGTCTGTCCAACCCAGGCCATCCGTTCTCTTCCCTTGGAGGAAAAAACCAACGCCAAAGTGGGTACGGCTGTGCTGCGTAAAGAGATGTGCTTGGTATGGGCTCAGGATAAGCTTTGTTTGATTTGCGACGAGATCTGTCCCTATAACGCTATCGTTTTTCGTACCGTAGAAGGATACCGGCGTCCCTTTGTCATTGCCTCGCGTTGCAACGGTTGTGGGTTTTGCGAGCAGAAATGCCCTATCCAGGGAGATTCGGCGATAATCGTGGTGCCTAGCGGGGAGATTCGACTGAAAGAAGGATCTTATATCAAAGAAGCCCAAAAACTCCAATTGGAGTTCAAACCCGATCCTGGCGACGATAAGTTCATGCTGGAAGAGTCTGGCTTTAAAGAAAATCTCTCTCCAGCTGAAAAAACCCAGCCTAAAAAGCCGAAGGGATTTCTATAAAAAAACCGGGTTCAAGGATTCCAGGGTTCAAGGGTTCGAGTAGAAAAAATGCAAAAATTTAATAGGACGCAGATTTACGCAGATAACCGCAGATAATTATTTTCTTTTTAGTTTATCCTGATAATCTGTGTACATCCGTGTCCAAAAAGGAATTTCCTATACAATTAAATTATGTATCTCCTTTGATTCCTTGAACCCTCTATTTTTCTTTGGCCATAATTCCCAGCTCTTTTATCTTGCGGCGCAGGGTGTTGCGATTGATCCCCAGGAAGCGAGCCGTCTTTAACTGGACGTGCTTTGTTTTTTCCAGGGCCGATGTGAGCAATGTTCTTTCCACTGCTTTCAACATATCCTCATAAAGACGTCCATTGGACCGCGGGTCGACCTTCATCTCCGCAACCACCCGGGCGATGCGTTCTTCCAGGATCTCGGTCAGGGAAATTCTTCTCCGGGCCTTAGGAACGGTCCGCCCCAAGGTTTCTAATTCCTTCCGGAAACTCCAGTTTTCCTCCAGCAGGGCCCGGTTTTCCACGGCCATCGCCTTGCGCGTCGACATGGCTTCAGCGATGAGAGCGCAAACCTCCCCGAGTAGATTAAAATCTTCGGTAACCGCCACCGGATCTTCATAAAAATGGTCCACACCTAAAATACCGGTGATAGCCCCCTCAATTTTCACTGGGGCGCAAAGGAAAGAGGTGCTGAGCCGCTTGGGAACTGTTTTGGCTTTTCCATCATGAAACCAAATGCTATCTCCTCCTTCGATCACCGCGGCCATTTGTCCTTTCTCCAAGATCCGCTGGACGACTCCGGAACCAAAATATTCCTTGCGGCGTTTCATTTCTTCAGCAGAAAGGCCTTGCGCTCCCCCCATCTCCCATTCGCTGGATTCAGCATTCAAGAATAGGAATCCTCCTCGTTTCATCCCCTTTGGTTGAGAAAGGACACTAAGAACCCGTGCATAAGCTTCCTTGAGATCCACGGAGGAGTTCAAGGCTTTGGCTACTTCGTATAAAATCTTCAACCCGGAGACTGCCTTTTCCTGCGCTTCTCTTTCAGCTGAAGCACTCATTAATTTCTTTACCTCTTCTAGGGAGAAAAAAGCTATCCCCCCCTCCCTGGTCGTAACAAGGATCTTAAATTTTTAAGAACGAAGACCTTTTAGATTTCCCTCTTAGGTAAGATGAAAGTGGAGAAATTTCTCCTCCATATACACGCTCAAGCTACTAAAAATGAAAAAAGGTGTCAAGACCCTTTTTCAAATTTTTTTATCCTGAGGGAAGATTAGAATTTCAATCTTTCTTTTAAGAGTTGCGGGATCCTGACGATCTTTCCTTCCCTGTCGACGAAGGCATGAAGAGTCTTTGCCGTCACTAGCTCTGTTCCGTCTTCCTTCCGCAAAATCCGGTAGGCAAACTGAATGCTGGCCCTCCTTATAAAATCCACGGAGGTTTCAATAATCAAAATATCATCATATTTGGCCGCAACAAGATATTTGCAGAGGACTTCGGAAACAGGCAGGTAAATTCCTTCTTCTTCCAATTTTTTGTAAGGGATGCCCAGGTCGCGGATAAATTCCGTTCGCCCCATTTCCAACCAACGTAAGTAGTTCGCGTAGTAGACGATGCCCATGGCATCGGTCTCGGCGTAGGTAACCCGGATTTCCATTCTGTGCGGGGAAACGATAACCCCGTTATCTGGGGCTCGTGGATGCAATTAAAATCCTTTGATAAATTTTTCCATAAGCTCATAACCTTTTTCTATAAAAAGGCCGGTTTTCTGGGCTGTAACTTCGTCAAAGGAGCGGTTCTCCTTGGGGATTTTGCGGGCATCTGCCGCAGTCAGGAGAACAAAGGGAACCGGTTCGGACGAGTGGGTTTTCAGGGCAAGCGGCGTCGGATGATCGGGGAGGACCAAGACCCGAAAGTCCGCATACTTTTCCATCCCGCGCAGGATGGGGCCGACAATCTTACCATCAAAATCTTCAATGGCCTGAAGCTTTTCCCTGAGATTCCCGTTGTGGGAAGCCTCATCCGGTGCTTCTACATGAACGTATACAAAGTCTTTCTTGGCGACTTCGCGAAGAGCATATTCTGCTTTGCCCGTATAGTTCGTGTCCAGGTAACCCGTGGCTCCGGGAACAGGAATGATCTCCAGCCCGGCGTAAAATCCAATCCCTTTCATCAAGTCTACAGCCGAGATGATCGAACCCCTAAGTCCGAAGCGCTTGGTCAAAGGAAGGAGGGCAGGAGCTTTTCCCTGGCCCCAGAGCCAGATGGCATTGGCTGGCTTCTTCCCGGCCCGGCTACGAGCCTGGTTGACTGGATGATCTGGAAGAATTTCTCCCGCCGCCTTCATCAATCCCAGTAGTTCTTCTTCCCCATCCCCGGCAGGGGTGTAGCCGGTAATTTCTTGGCCGGTGATGTCGTGCGGCGGTGTGGTCTTGAGTGCCAGGCTTTTCTCACCGTTTCTCCAGACCACAAGATGGCGGTAACCGACTCCTGGATAGAAATTGAACGCCTGGTTACCCAGGAGTTTTCCAAGGTCAGCTATAATTTCTCTGGCTTCTTCTGTTGAAATATGACCGGCGCTGAAGTCCTCCATGATAATCCGTTTTCCACTCCAGGAAAGAGTGATTAGATTGCAGCGGAAAGCCACATCTCCTGGAGCGAGTTGCACTCCCATGGAAGCAGCTTCCAGAGGAGCACGGCCGGTGAAATGGATGGCTGGGTCATACCCGAAGATGGACAAATTGGCCACATCACTCCCTGGAGGAAAACCGGGTGGCACGGTGCGCACAAGCCCCAAAGTTCCTTTTTGGGCCAGCTTGTCCAAATGCGGAGTTTTGGCCGCTTGGAGTGGGGTCTTCCCTTCAAGTTCTTCTATGGGGTAATCCGCCATTCCGTCCCCTAAAAGGACAATATATTTTCTGTTCAAATCCTTAAATCCTCCATCACATTTCCAGAGCAATTAAGGTTTTTATTGCCCGTTGCGTGGTTCTTTTTCCGTGTTCGCCATCCCGCATTATTCCGCAATCCGCAATCCACAATTCATTTCATTCCCCAAAATCAGAGGGATCTTCAATGCGGAGGAGCACCGTCTTATCCACAATGTCCGGTAAGCGGTCAATCACCTGCAAGGCTTTCTGCATGTTTTTCTCCCGGGCTTCATGGGTAACCATATAGATCGGAACGGCTTTCTCGACTCTCCTGCCTTTTTGAATGACCGAAGCTATGCTGATGTCCAGGTCTCCCAAGATGCCGGAGATGCGGGAGAGTACACCCGGCCGGTCTACCACCGTAAAACGCAGGTAGTAAGTGGAGGTGACGTCGTGGATGTTTTTAATTTCTCCTTCGCGCAAATGGACCGGCTGGTAGGAGAGGAGAGGAACCCTGCGGCTGACCCCCAGACGGATGTTGCGGCAAAGGTCCACCAGGTCGCTGACCACAGCGCTTGCCGTGGGCATCATCCCCGCTCCTGCACCGTAAAAAAGGGTTGACCCTACGGCATCCCCTTTGACAAAAATGGCGTTGAAAGGCCCACTCACAGTAGCAAGGAGGTGATTGGCCGGCAAAAGGGTCGGGTGGACGCGGGCCTCAATGGGTCCACCGTCCGATTTGCCAATGGCCAGCAGCTTGATATGGTACCCTAACTCCTTGGCATGTTCTATATCCATGGGGGAGATGGCCGAAATCCCCTCGGTATAAATATCTTCCATTCGGACCTGGACTCCGTAAGCCAAGGAAAGAAGAATGGAAAGCTTGTGAGCCGTATCGATGCCCTCAATGTCCAGGGTGGGATCCGCTTCCGCGTAACCGAGTTTCTGAGCCTCCTTCAGAACTTCCTGAAATTGCAAGCCCTGGTAGGTCATTTCGCTTAGGATGTAATTGGACGTTCCGTTGAGGATGCCGAAAATAACCCGGATCTTATTGGCCACCAGTCCTTCTTTCAGGGCACGAATAATGGGAATTCCTCCTCCCACGCTGCCCTCAAAACCGATGTCCACACCTCTTTCATCGGCAGCTTTGAATATCTCCGCGCCATGTACAGCCAGCAAAGCTTTATTGGCGGTAACAATATGTTTGCCTTTCTCTAAGGCCTGGAGAATGAAAGTCCGAGCCGGCTCCAAACCGCCGATGAGTTCGACCACGATGGCGATTTCCGGATCTTCCATCACCTCCGTAATTTTGGTCGTGAGAATGGCCGGGTTGACCTTGACCCCGCGATCCGTAGTCACATCCAGGTCAGCAATGCGCTTAAGAACAATAGAGAGACCCAGTCGTTCTTCCAGGAGTTTGGCTTTCTCTTGCAGAATTTTCACCAACCCTGTACCGACCGTCCCAAACCCGATGAGTCCAATATGAATTCGGTCCATTTCATCTCCTAATTTTAGCCACAGAGGTCACAGAGAACACAGAGTAATTTAGGTTAAAAAAATGGGCGCGGAAATCGATGAAAAATCCATTTGCCCTTATGATGCTGTATTTTAATTTTTTTCGGTGAACTCTGTACTACTAACGTTCAATTTCTGAAAATTTTATTAAGAATTTATTATTTTTATCTATGTTTATCTGTGATTATCTGTGTCCTAAATTGTCTTTTTTAAGGTCTTTCTTTATATCTCTGTGATCTCTGTGCCCTCTGTGGCTAAAGTTTTTTTAGTTGCGGCTTTGCCGCGCTGTGTGCTCTGTGGCGAAAAAAATTAAAACAGTTGTTTGATCCCTTTTGCCGCTTGTTTGATCCGGTGGGTATTTTCCACCAGGGCAAATCGCACATGATCGTCTCCATACTCACCAAAACCAATCCCCGGAGAAACCGCCACTTTGGCCATTTGCAGGACCAATTTAGAGAATTCCAGGGAGCCCATCTCTTGGAACTTTTCGGGAATCTTTCCCCACACGAACATCGTCCCCTTGGGTTTCTCGATTTTCCAGCCCGCCCGCTTGAGGCCATCGATTAGCGCATCGCGCCGTTCCTGGTATATCGCTCGCATCTCTTCCACGCAGCTCTGATCTTCGTTCAGGGCGATGATGGCCGCGATTTGAATCGGCTGGAATATCCCATAGTCTAAGTAACTTTTTATCCGTCCCAATGCGGAAATCATCTTGCGGTTGCCTAAGGCAAAACCCACCCGCCATCCGGGCATGCTGTAGCTTTTGGAAAGGGTGAAAAATTCGACGCCAACTTCCTTCGCCCCTGGGGCTTGCAGAAAGCTCGGAGCTTTGTATCCGTCGAAAACCAGGTCGGCATACGCCAGGTCATGGACGACCATGAGATCATGGACCCGGGCGAATTCCACGATCTTCTCGAAAAAATTAAGATCCACAACCTGAGTGGTCGGATTATGGGGAAAAGAAATGATCAACATCTTGGGTGGAGGCCAGGTCTGGCGGGTGGCCGTCTGCAGATCTTCAAAAAAGTCCCGGCCTTTTACCAGCGGGATCGTACGCAGGTCTCCGCCGGCAATGATTACGCCATACGGATGAATGGGGTAAGCGGGGGTGGGCACAAAAACAACATCCCCAGGGCCGATCGTGGCCAGCGCCAAGTGGGCGAGTCCTTCTTTGGCCCCGATGGTCACGATGGCTTCGCTTTCAGGATCGATCTCCACGCCAAAATTCCTTTGGTATAGGTCGGCAATGGCGCAACGAAGTTTGTAAATTCCGCGGGAGGCCGAGTACCGATGGTTGCGGGGATTCTTCACCGCTTCGATGAGTTTTTCTACAATGTGGGGAGGAGTCGGCAAATCCGGGTTCCCCATTCCCAAATCGATGATATCGTCCCCTCGTCTTCTGGCTTTCATCTTTAAGTCGTCAACTATGGAGAAGACATAAGGAGGAAGGCGTTTGATGCGGTGAAAATCTTCCATTAAATCCTCCGGGGTAAGTCTCCAAGAAAAAATATTTCCCTGCCATGAACAATGAAAGTTTCTTGGTTTATCATCATTTTTCCCCCTCCTTTTGTCAAGACAGAATCGCGGGATCTCTACCAAAGTGGAAAAATTGGCCTGGGGCGCGAAAAATTTTCAGCTTCGTTTAACAATTTTGTTCTCGTCGAGCATGGCTGCTAATGATTTACCAAAAGCTGCAACCGTCTTCTGGATGTCTTCCGGCGTATGCACCGCTGAAACAAAAAAATCATAGCCGCGAACCGGAACCTTTACCCCGTTAAGCGCCAAGTTCATGTACAGGGCCAGTCCGGCGTCAGAAGCTCTAACTTTGGCGGCATTCAGGCATACCGTCCGATCACAGCAGCCTTGCTGATCGCAACTCCCCAAATATAAATGCACGACCGAAAAACCGCTATCATAGACACAACCGGTTATACCGTACCCCTCTAATTGGTGCTGCATCCCATCGCGGAGCATTCTTGCTTTACGATTGGCCTCCTGGGTAGGCCTGCCGGTAGCAATAATATTCAGGTAGGCAATCCCCGTTGCCGCGCAGAAAGGGTTGGCATTAAAGGTGCCGGAATGAGAAACCCGTTGATAACGGTTCCAATGATCATTCTGAAAAAGTAACATATTCATCACGTCCTGGCAACCAACAATTGCTCCCGCGCCGGGGACCATTCCGGTGATCCCCTTCCCCAAAGACGTTAAATCCGGCCTAATTCCTACGGCAGCTTGGACTCCCCCCGGTGAATACCGAAAACCCGTTACGATTTCATCAAAAAATAAAAGACTACCGTATTTTTTAGTTAATTCCCTCATCGCCTTATAAAATGGTGGTTTTATCCCGACCACCCCGGAACTGCCACCTGCAGCTTCAACTATTAATACGGCCACATCCCTCTTTTTTAGAGCATCTTCCAATCTTTCTTCATCGTTAGCGGGAATAACGATCGTATCTTGAACCGCAGGTGGAAGGATACCTCCCGATAAGGGGATATCGAAAGGCTCTTTATAGCCCACGGCCACCGCATCGTATCCGCCAGCAAAATGGAACTGAAACCGGACAATCTTGCTCCTTCCGGTAAACGCTCGAGCCAAGCGGATCCCCATCATTACCGCTTCTGTTCCCGAGTTGGTAAACTCAATTCGTTCCGCGGAAGGAACAAGCTTCTGAATAAGGGCGGCCCAGGCAAGGGACAGGTCGCAACAGGTGCCATACTGGACCCCCCTTTCCAGCTGCTTTTGGGCCGCCTCAACCACAGCCGGGTGAGCATGACCTAACATCTTGCCGCCGTGCCCCCCATAATAATCGATATACTCGTTCCCATCCACATCCCAAAGGTGTGACCCTTTTCCCTGGGTCATGAAGAGGGAAAAAGGCATCGCATACCACTGATCATGGGAAACTCCACGCGGAATCATATTTTGCGCCTTGGCAAATAAGGCCTGCGATTGCGGAAATTGAACGGCATATCGTTCTGCCGTCGATTGTCTGAGCATTTCTTCAACCTCCCTTCACGTGCGCAGGGAAAATGGAAATTCCTTTTTAACCACGCCTAATATAGGGAAATTTAAGATGGAGTGTCAAGCTGAAATACGGACCCTCCCCCTACAGCAACAATTTAAGCCCCCTCACCCTTCCCCTCTCCCCCGCAAACGGGGGAGAGGGCGGGGTGAGGGGGAATGATATAAAAGCAATTTCCTATACAATAAATTTTAAAAAAGTGACAATCCTCTTATCTTGGCCAAAAAATCAAAGTGCATTGCTTCCTTCAGGATTTTTTGATAGGCTAAAGACAACGAATGCTTTCATGGAGGAAACTAAAATGGAAACCCTCACTGGGAAATTGGCCAACTTCATCGGTCACCTCAATTACCAAAGCTTGCCGGGAGAAGTGCTCCTGAAAGCCAAGCATTGTTTGATGGATACCCTCGGGGCGGCCTTGGCCGGATCTAAAATGCCGGAAGCTCTGATTGCTAAAAAATTGGCTGAAAAATTGAACCCCCGCAAGGAATCTACCCTCTTTACGGGGAAAGGAAAGGTCGGAGTTCTGGAAGCGGCCATGGCCAACGGCATCATGTCCCACGTGTTGGAACTGGATGACGGCAACCGCTACGCTCAGGGGCACCCCGGAGTGGCCGTAATCCCTGCGGTCCTTGCCCTGGCGGAGAAGGAGAAAATAAAGGGGAAAGAAGTCCTCCCTGCGATCGTGGCTGGCTACGAGGTCTTCGGTCGGGTGGGAGCTGGGGGCAATCCTTCTCACTTCAACCGGGGTTTTCACACCACCGGGACCTGCGGTACTTTTGCGGCTGCGGCAGCAGCGGGACGGCTTTTAAGACTAAACGAGGCCAAAATGGTCTCGGCTTTAGGTATTGCCGGGTCACAGGCCGCCGGCCTGTTTGCTTTTATGGCGGATGGAACCATGACCAAAGTATTACATGCCGGGAAGGCTGCCCAAAACGGAATTCTCTCGGCCTATTTGGCCCAATCAGGTTTCACCGGGCCAGCGGCCATCCTTGAAGACAAAAGAGGGTTTTACAAAGCCTTCGCCGACACCTCCAATCCCGACCGGGTTGTGAGGGGATTGGGAGAGAAGTACGAAATCATGACCACCTATGTGAAATATCATGCCTCCTGCCGGCACAGTCATGCCCCCATTGATGCGATTTTAGACAGCAGCAGTCGGACTTCCCTTCGCGCCGAGGAAATAGAGAAAGTGAATGTTTACACTTATACCATTGCGGCCAAATTGATCGACGGTAAGGAGGTCACCACCCCCATTTCGGGTAAGATGAGCCTTCCCTACTCTGCCGCAGTTGCCATCCTTTATGGGAAAGTCGGTCTGGGGGAATTCAAACCTAAAGTTTTAAACGACCCGGCGGTGCGAGCGTTGATGGCCAAGGTCGATGTTTACGCTGATCCAGAGCTTGACAAGCTAGTTCCCGACCATCGCGGCGCCAAGGCCGAAATCCTTCTGAAGGACGGGAGGAGATTAACCTCGACCATTCTCGATCCCAAAGGGGAACCCGAGAACCCGGGTTCGAGCAGTGAAATCTATGATAAATTTCGTATGCTGGCCGGTACGATCTTCAAGACCGCCAAAGTGGAAAAAATCCTGGAGAAGATCGAGAACCTGGAGAAGGTCAAAGATATCTCCGAGCTGAACAGTTTTCTATTAGCGCGGTAGCCCTACTCTACTCCTCTACTCCAATATGAAATCCCTACCCGGCGCTGTGCGTCCGGAAAAATTCGTAGCCTGCTTCCAGGGCCTTCATATTGACGGCTTCGGTTTTGGCCGGGACGCTTTTTCTGACGACCTGTTGCAAAACAGGGAAGCTCCCCGGAGCGATCAGTTCGATGACCGCCCCCAGCATGAAGATGTTAGCCACGATCCGGGTTTTCAGATCTTCCTCGGCGATCTTGGTCGCCGGAACGGCGTAGACCTTCTTATAGGGCGGAGGAATCGACTTGATCAGCGTGCTGTCGTAGATCACGAGGGTCTCTTCCGGGTTTCCCTCCTGGATGTACCGTTTCACCGATTCCTCGGACATGAAGACCATGATGTCCGGGCGGGCGCTTTTGGGAAAATTGATCTCCTGGTCGGAGATGACCACATCGGTACGGCACGCCCCACCGCGGGAAACCGGCCCATAGGATTGAGCCTGGGTCACCTGCAGATCGGGAAAATCCTCCATCATCTGGGCCAGGATCACCCCCATGAGGACGATTCCCTGCCCGCCAAATCCCGCAAAGATGATCTCCTTCCTCATTCTTTTTCCTTCCCTTTCTTTTCGGCGACCACAACCAGGGCCATGTCCGGGCAGTGGGACTCGCAGAGCCGGCAGACCCGGCAGTTCTCCAGTTTTGCCGGGCGGGGCATGAGGTAGTCGAGAGCGCTTCTTTCCTCTCCCGGTTCAAACACTTCGAACTTGCAGACATACTGGCAGAGCATGCAGCCCTTGCAGTATCTGCGGTCGATCTCAATTCGTTCTGCGTTTTTCAACGATCTCCTCCTTTGGCCCGGGCTTCTTTCACCTTCTGATTCATCTTCTGGACTTCTTCCATGAATTCCGGTTGCTCAATCTGCAGGAAGTCCCCCACGGGAATTTTCCCCTGCGCCTCGATCTCTATCCACTTGGCTGGGTCGTCGACCGGCACGCAGTTGTCCTTCAGCCACTGCAGGTTGAATTGGGGGGCGCCGGATCCATGGATGTATCTTCCGGTCTGCACCGGACACTGGGAAACAACCTCTACAAAGGAAAAGCCCTTATGGGTCAAAGCCTTTTTAAAGGTTCGGGTGAGGGCCTTAGGATGGGCTGTGGAGCAGCGGCTGACCATGGTGGCCCCCGCCGCGACAGCGACCTTGCAGCCGTCCAGCGGTTTTTCGAGGTTGCCGTAAGGGGTGGTCTGGGTCCTCGACCCCACCGGCGTGCTGGGAGCGACCTGCCCGCCGGTCATGGCATAGATTTGATTGTTGACCACAACGACAGTCATTTCGATGTTGCGGCGGGCGGCGTGGAGCAAGTGGAGCCCCCCGATAGCCAGACCGTCCCCGTCTCCCGTGAAGACGACGACCTTGCGGGAAGGCCGAGTGGCTTTCAGCCCGATGGCGGCGGGGATGGCGCGGCCGTGAAGAACTTTGAGGACATCGGCGTGGATGTAAACGGGGATCCAGGCGCTGCAGCCGATGCCGGCGGCTAGGGCCAGATCGTTGATAATTCCCAGGTCATCCACGGCTTCCAGGAAGGCCTGGATAATCATTCCGTCGCCGCAGCCTGGACAAAAGAGGAAAGGAAGAAAATTCTTCCTGAGGTATTTTTCGCCGAGTGGATTCATCGTTTCTCCTCCAGGAACCGCAGGAACTCCTGCGGCTGCGGGTAGATGCCTCCTATTTTTGAGAACAACTCAATCGGGATGTCCTCCCGCCGGATGACCCTCCGGACCTCATTGACAAGCATTCCGAGGTTCATCTCCGCCACGACAATGCGCTTGGCTCCCTCCAGTTTACTGCGGAGAAGATCGTCGGGGAACGGCCATATGGTTTTCACTTCCACCGACCGAAGCGCGAGGCCTTTTCCCCGGGCCATATCGACGGCGCTCCGCGCCGACCGGCACACGGAGCCAAAGGAAACAAAGGCAATCTCCGCCCTTTCGTCTCCATAGGTGCGGACCTCGGCGAATTCGGCAATGTGGGCTTCTACTTTCCGCGTGATGCGCTGGATAAACACCTCGGCTTCCCTGGCATTTCCCCGGTTACCGGAGAGGCTCTTGGCCTGGGAGATCACGGGGATTTTATAACCCGTGTTGAAGGCCGGCATAGGCGGGACGTCATCCTCTCCCGCCTGGAAGGGGACAAACTCTTCCATGGGAACCGTGGGCTTCTTCCGCTCGACGATCTCCAATTGGTCCGGATCCGGGATAATAACCTTTTCCCGGATATGGGCGACGACTTCATCCGAGAGAATAATGACGGGAATCCGAAACCGTTCGGCCAGGTTGAAGGCCCGGATCGTGTGGTCGAACATTTCCTGGGATGTGGATGGGCAAAGGGTGATGAGGGAATAGTCTCCATTGGAGCCGTAGCGGGCCTGGTAGAGGTCCCCCTGGGCCGTCGAGGTAGACTGGCCCGAAGCAGGCCCCCCCCTCTGTACATTGACGATGACACACGGAGATTCAACACTGGCGGCCAGTCCAACTCCTTCCTGCATAAGGCAGAAGCCGGGCCCGCTCGTGGCGGTCATCGCCTTAGCCCCGCCCCAGGAGGCCCCGACCACGGCGACAATGGCCGCGATTTCATCCTCCGCCTGGAGGCAAAAGCCATCGACCAGCGGCAGCCGCCGAGCCATCCCTTCCAGGATCTCGCTGGCCGGCGTGATTGGGTAGCCGGCGAAAAAACGGCAGCCCGCCAGGATGGCCGCTTCCACGCAGGCCTCGTTTCCTTGCATCACCTTGATGCGTCCTTTTTTCATGGCTTCCTTTCTTTCTGTTCTTTTAAGGAGTTTTCCGATAAATCCCTCGAGTTTCTTCTTCTATAATAGGCTTGATCATGGCCTTCTTTCAAGAAAAAATTCCCCCTTCTTTCCCGGGTTCAAGGAAGAAAGATGGCCGGGGGTCTAACAATTTTAATGGTGAATTCGCGTAATGAAAAAAATTAAAGGTAAGATTTTTAGGTTGGGCGACGAGGTTCGTGTTCCCTGGCCAGGTTGTTTTAGCTTGTGATTCCCACTCTCCTTGTTATGGCGCCCTTGCGGTTCAGTTATCCTTCGGCCTCCCCTGCCTGGATGTCGGAGTAAAGGGGATAAAAAAAATTTTAAGCAACGTTCCCTCGCCCTTATGGTCAAGATGCCTTTTCAAGACGCTCCGCAACCCAGACTTGTGCCCCTGGCGCTTGTGACGGCGGTTGAAACTGACCACATACCCGGTCAGCAATCTCCTCATCAAAGTGGCGAGGGGAACTTCGCCCCTCCGCAAAAGAAAGTGAGCATGATTCGGTAGAAATGCCCAGGCATAGCATCCCGTCTTTGTTTCCAGCAGAAGCTTACCCAACCGTTCAAGAAGATTCTCTCGATCGTGATTATCCCTAAAGATCTTTCGGCGTTCAATACCCCTGATGATAATATGATGAATAACTCCCGGAGCGTCAAGGCGAGCTAATCTCGGCATAGTCCCTTCTTTATCAGCCGATCCCCTCTGTGTCAATTGAATTATTTAAGGGCGTCCCCATTTACACAAGTCGGACCAAACGAGCCCTAAAGGGGATTTTATAACCGCCCCAAAGTATGAAGAGTGGCCAACGATCAAATCAAAATGTCTTAAAGATTATTGATTTGTCTGATAATCGCGACGCTCCCGCTTATGCCTAATCGATCGGCTCCAGCCTCGATCATTTGGGCAAGTTGTTTTCTGGTAAGGTTCATTTTATCTCCTCATTCCGTCTACGGCATTTTTTCTTCAGTTTTAAATTCTGACATTACGGCTTCTTCATCCTTTCCAGGGCCTTCCCAAAATAGTCCTCTAATTGCTTCTCGGTTAAGAACTCCGGCGTCGTATCCGGAATGCCCATGTAGAAAACCGTCATGTCTGGCTTTTCCTGTTCATCGTCACCAAAGTTTTTAAAATCATTTCTTTTTCACGAAAGCTGATTATAAAAGGAAAAGGCAAGTGCCGCCAAATCTTCAAATCAATGTGAATTTGCGGTTGAATATGCCACCCCATATTATGCCTGATCAAATACCGGCACAGGCTCAGCAGATTTGTCAACAGATCCTTAACCAGATCGGGCAAAGCATTCAACAACTGGTGCAGCAAGAAGTTAGAAGGCAATCTCCCGAGGTTGGGATTGATATAAGGGTATAAGGCGGCAAATGGGAAGAATATAAGGAGGAGGTGAAGTCATGAATGAGGCGAATGTAGCGGTAAGTGTTAATTTAAAAATAATGCCGTTCGGGTGTGCCGCAATCGAATTCAAAACCGAAGAAAAAGAGATAGTGGAAAGGAGGAAAGGATCTCCGATATATTCTGAACCGAGGACAACTATCCCGAACATGGTCAAAATTGCTTTCAATGGGGATGATTACATAGTGCCCAAGACCACAAACGGGTCCCTATAAGCCTATTCCTGTCGAGTGCTAACACTCTTTTATCATGAAAAAGCCCAAACAAAAATTTGGGCTTTTTCATTGCATTTGCTCTTATTATTAAAAAACACGCATATATTGGGGGTGCGTCTCAACATTCGGCAAGTTGAATGTTGGGACCTGACCCCGCGTCTCATTCTTCAACCTTTATATTTTCATCCCCCGGATGATGTCCTGCCATATTTAGGCAGGGGAAACCCCAAAAGATCTATCAAGTAGAAGATCCAGTTTTCTCTCTTTCCTTGCCCTCAAAAGATTTTCCATTCAAAAAACAAGTATGCTGTCCCCGGAATTTCCAATTCGAAAAAAGGAGGGGAAGGATTAAAGGTGTTAATTTTCCACTACGTCCCCAATCCACAGCTTCCCCCCTCAAGGCGTATCGTTGTAAAGAATCTTCCTCACTGGAGCACTGAAGTGGTTTGATTTGAAATGGATAGGAAAAAGGAACCCGAGCTGCGGAGGCCTAAATTATTTTTTAGAGTTCAAAATTTTCTCCACCAAACTCTTTATCTTCGATAGGTCGAAGGGTTTTGCCAGAAAAGCATCTGCCCCGGATTGTGTAAAAAAGGCCTCTTCCACTCCGAATCCAGATATTATCAAAATAGATAATCTGGGGTTTCCCATCTTTAATTTCTTTAATAAATCGATATCATCCATTCTGGGCGTCGTATAATCTGTCACGACTAAATCGTATCTCTTTTCCTTCACCTGCTTCATTGCCATCTCGCCATCTTCAACGGTATCCACCTCATATCCACTTAAAAGAAAGAATTTGGATAAGAGATCTCTTAATTCCTTATGATCATCGACAACTAAAATTCTTTTCATTTTGTTAAATCCATCTAATGTAAAAGTTTGTAGAATATTTTATATAATTACAACCGTTAATTGTAAAAGTCAAGAATAAAATACAACCATAGGTTTATAGACATTCCATCCCTGTCAATTAAATTATAAATGGTGAATAAAATCGTTTAGGATTATTTATTATGATAAAAAACCATAAGGAAGTAGGCGCCGAGATTAAAAGAATTCGAAAGTCTTTAAGGATGTCTCAGATGAAGTTAGCTGAAGAGGTTGGGGTTTCGTTTCAGCAAATCCAAAAATATGAAAAAGGGATCAATAAAATTTCCGTAGAAATGATCCAGCAAATAGCGAAGGCATTAGGGATTCCAGTGAACACATTTTTTGAGAAAGAAAAACTTTTAATTATATCAGAAATTCCCGGTAAATATTACTCCAAAAGAAAGAATTTGATGGATGAAGCTCCCTTAGCATTGAACCGAGAGGAAATGGCTCTACTCAAGCTTTTTCAAAAAGTCGAAAATAGGAAAATAAGGGAGAGTCTGATGACGCAATTGAGCGGAATCATAGAATTAGAGAGACGAGGGAAAAGTTGACCTGGAAACAATTATTTCATTAGTAGAGACTGTTACGATAAAAACAAATTCCCTTTTAAATTCTGTAAGGTGATCCAGATTTTTGATGGGCACAATAAAACAAAAATTTGCTCTAATCTGGAACCAAAATTTTGCGGGCAAAAATCATAACTCATTGAAAAAAGACAAATCTTTTTTTTAGTATTATTTTTTGGGACCAATTTTCCGTTTTTTTTCGTAACAGTCTCTAGTAAAAAAAAGAAAAGGGGCTTGAAAATTAGACGGGGTTCTGCATGATCTATTTTTTGCTTTTTCGGCCAAAGGGGCAAACTGCCATACAAATTCCACACACACTACCTTTTCTTCTTAATCACAGGCAGGTAACACTCTCTGGTCGGTATTATTCTACGGGGCAGGTCAGGGGGATCGACCTTCCCCGACCAAGTCGGGGACAGGCTCCGATCTTCTGGATCAACCGGGCCCAGTTTTTCCGGTATTCCTTCGAACTTTTATCGGCTTCCAGGATGCAGGGGACCCGTTCGTCTGAGGGTTCTGCGAGATATCGTAACGGACCCATCGGAACTACGTTCCCTCAATTTCCCCTAATCATTTGGTTGAGGTTTTTTGGTGTTGATAATTGCCATTTGGCATGATAAATTGGCAATTAATAGGAGGAGGTATGAAAACAATACTGGATCGTTTCGGACGGGTAGTGGTTCCTAAAGAAATCCGGGACAGACTTGGATTAAAGCCGGGGGCCGAGATAGAGATTGATGAAAACGGAAGTGAGGTTGTACTGAAACCCGTAGAGCACGAAACTCCGCTCAAACTGGAAGATGGTGTGCTCGTTTTTACGGGGATCGCAACGGCTGATCTCATAGAAGCAATCCGTAAGCATCGCCAGGGCCGTCTGCTGAAAATCAGCTCTGGAAAAAAGCCATGAAAATCCTGTTCGACACCTCCGTTCTCGTCGCCGCGCTGGTGCAGCCCCATCCTTTACACCATCGTGCTCTTTCTTGGTTCAGGAAGGCTAGGGCAGGAGAATTCGAGCTTATCGTATCTTCCCATACCATCGCGGAAATGTATGCCGTTTTATCAACGCTGCCGGTGAGTCCGAGAATTACCCCCGGACTGGCATGGCAACTGATTCATGAAAATGTTGAACCTGTTGCGTCGGTAATATCACTTTCTTCGTCTGATTATTTTGCGACCATAAAGCGCATGAGCGACCTTGGCATCTCCGGGGGGGCGGTATATGATGCGCTGATTGTGAAGACAGCACAGAAGTCTGTAGTTGATCGGGTGCTGACTCTCAATGTGAATGACTTTAAGCGCATATGGCCCGAGGGTGAAAAACGGATCGCTGCACCCTAATGAGAAAATCCTTGGCGGGTTGTTGAAATTAATATCCGGGTGACCGGCCAACCAGAGGTAATAGAAATTGGTATTGTGTCCCCGGAATCCATGTCAATCTGGCAGGATTTACTATGGTGGCTATCTCAAAACCCGGGATTGCCTTGACATGGTTGCTTCCCGGTCCATGACATGCCTCACACGCTATCCCCGGCTCCTTAAAGGTCTTTTTAACAGGTCAACCCCGGTTGCGTGACAGCCCGCGCACTCCTTAAACCACGACCTTTTCTGTGGATACTCAACCCACCTGTTAGTTGAGACATGATAGGCAGCGGGAAGCACTTCGTAATCATCCCCTTTTTTTTCAAGTACTGCTGCTTCCACTGGCTGCCGATTGTATAATCCACATCATCCTTCTTGAATGTCCTGACTTTGCTTGGAGATTTGAAATACCCGATAATAACTTGCGGGTTTGCCTTTACATCCTGCATTATCCTTGAATGAAGTGTTGTGGTCCATTCGAGATACTTTCTTTCATGGCACTTTTTACATTCCATAGACCCTACATATGCCGCGTCCACCATGTTTTTGAACTTGCCCTCCGGCACATCTTTATGTCTGAGCATAATGGCGGTAATAATCACGACTGCAATAGTAACAGCAAAGACTCCTCCGATTATCAGAGGGGTTAGTTTTTTCATATAATTTCCTCCTTCTTTTCCTTAATTAATGGGAACTGCACACAAATTTGGGGATGATATCAATACGGATTATATCATTGCATCTAAAAGGAAAAGAGATACCGTCAATCCCCAAAAATTGGCGCGCTTCTTGATGGAGGACATTTGCCCGGGCTTTGGAGAGATGGTGCAGCCCGGTGATTTTCTCGTCGCCGGGGAAAATTATGGTTGCGGTTCGGCCATGGAAATCGCCCCGTTCGTGGTTCTGGGAGCAGGAATCAAAGCTGTCTTGGCTAAGTCTTTTGCCAGAACCTTTTTCCGCAATGCCCTCAATCCTGGCCTCTTGTTTATCACCTGCGATACGGATCGAATCAATCCTGGAGATCACCTGGAAGTAGATTTTGAGGGCGGAATGATAAGGAACCTAACGCAAAAAACCCAGATTCCCTTCCCGCCCTTGCCGGACTTGTTGAAAAAGATCATCCGCTCCGGAGGCATCGTCCCCTTCCTGGAAAGCCCGGAAGGGAAAGCCGTCCTTTCTTCTCTACAAAAGAAAACGCCCGCGCGGAATACAGCAAATAAATTGCGCTAAAGTCCTAAATTAAATGGAGTTCCTTTCTTCAAAGGCCGATTCACTCAGTATTCCCGGTGCGGGAGGCTAAATTCTGACCTCTCCTTTTTCCAGAACAACCCGGCCGTCCAGCTCGATGGTCGGCTGCCACATGATTAAATCGTAGTGAATTGCCGCCTTGACATTTCCACCCAGCGTAACGTTGGTCCCAATGCCGATATGGACCGTGCCGAAAACTCCTTCGTCTTCCAGCATAATCCCCTGCATGATTGACTTCGGGTTGAGACCCACGCCTAACTCGGCGACGTTGTAAACCTGGGGGTCTTTCCTGTTCCGGAGATCTTCGACCAGTTGTCTCGCCTGGGCGCCGCCTTCTATTTTGGTGATCATTCCTTTTTCTACGGTCGCTACGACCGCTTCCTTCAACACCCCGATGCCAATGTAAGGGATGCTGGCGTCGGCAACGATGATGCCTTCGGCGCTGCCCTCGAGGGGTGAAAAGTTGGCTTCAACGTTGGGCACCGGGGAGAGCTGGCCCTTTTGGACAATGCAGTACATGGCATTGCCCGGCCGGCCATCCTTTTTCATGTCCAGGCGAGTGCCTGCCGGGTTGGTCAGGCGAGCGGTCTTGGCTTCGGTGAAGGCAGCGGCCAGTTTCTGGCAGACGATTTTCTGCTCGTTGAAATCAGCTTCGATGCCGCCATAAATGAGCATGTCCTCGGTAAAGTCCGTCAGGACCAGGCCGCGCGCACCGGCTTCGAGAGCCCGCTTCATCGAGCGGGTGTGCGTGATGGAATTGGACACCGGGGCGAAGATTACATCGGCTTTGATCATGGCCTCGGCTATGGTTGCCGGAGGCTCCTGCCCGTGCCCCTGGCGGGGGATCATGGTGGCAATCACCACCTCGGCGCCTTTTTCATAGGCTGCCGTGGCCAACACTTTAGCAATCTTCGTTTTCGTAAAGTCGGTGATAATCAGGACGTTTTCACCGGACTTGACCCCGGCGCAGGTCTCAACCAGCTTAACCGCTCCTTTGGTCATTAGTACTTCTTTCATTTCTTTCTCCTAATCAGCCTCAATTTTTAAAAACTCCGCATAGAGCTTTCCTTAAAGAAAGGACCGCCTCTTGGATCTAAAAGAGAGAAGCCCTTTCTCCTTTGATGAACCGCACCATGATGTTCATGGAAACCTTTTTGATGGAATCGTAAAAAGTCCGTAAATTGGTTTTCCCGTCATTCCCGTGGAAACGGGAATCCAGTCTTTTCAGTGGGTTTCGTGAATTTTGGATTCCCGCTGAAGTTTACCCGCGCGAAAGCGAGGGCGGGAATGACGAAAAGGGGACAAAAGTGACTTTTTACGAAACCGTCATTTTTTGTGATTAGGCTTAAATCACCGGGTTTTTTGAAGTAAATTATTGTTAATTAATTATCGCCCGCTTGTCAAGAAAATAGGACAAGCGTAACCTTCAGTGACAGATGCTCATAGGAGGAACTCTCCGTGGCAAAGATTCTGTTGTGGCCTGGGGGTCAGGCCGGTACGCGCCGGAAGCATCGGCCGGGATACCCATGGTTATGCTGAACTCACTGAACTTCCGCTTCTCCTCCGACCCTGGACATTCATCCGTGATTGAAGGGTTACGGCAATTGATCCTTATTCTTGCTTTATTAGCATGAATTTTCTATGATCAAATGAAATATTTTCTTCTTAAGGAGTCCCTATGAGGATACAAATTACGCTTACTACGGCCGCAGCAAAAAGAATCATCGCCAAAGGAATCAAGGCCCATCCTAAGGTCCAACAGGTTCGCAAGAGGGGCAGGATCGTCATAAAGGGGGGCACTACCACTTCCGCTATCTCTGAGGAGCTCTGCAGAAAACCAATGAAGATTTCCGGGATGATAACCCCGAAAGGAACTCAGACTTCCAAATTCAGGTTTGAAATTGACCTCCCTCATGCCCTCATTCTTAAGGGGAATCAAATGATTCCCCTCGATTCTAAGGAGGCCTGGGATAAGGAAGCGCTCGACCTCAACCCGGAAGACCTGGTCATCACGGGGGCCAACGCTTTCGATGTCTATGGCCAGGCGGTGCTTATGGCCGGGTCCTACGCCGGAGGAGGTGCTCTTCCTTCTTTTCATGCCCTGCTCCTCGAAGGAATCCCCTTTCTGATTGCCGTCGGGTTGGAGAAATTCGTTCCTGGAAATCTTTGGGATGTGATCCCCTTAGCGGGACGAAAAAAAGTAGATTTTTCTTACGGAATGTCTGTGGGCCTGATGCCGGTCTTTGGGGAGATTTTTACCGAAGTGGAAGCACTGGAAACTTTGGCCCAAGTCGAAGCCTATGTGATCGGGAAAGGAGGAATCCATGGAGCAGAAGGAAGCACAACTCTGTTTGTTGAAGGGCCTAAGAAGGAAGTTTTGAAAATAGACCAGCTATACCAAAAAGTGAGAGGGGCCGGTTTAAGTGGGCTGCCCCGGAATCTTGTCCCCTGTGCCAGAGGATGTCCGTCCTGCAAGAGGCATATCAAATGTCTCTATAAATTTGGGCAAAGGAAATAAAAAACATGAAACTTTTTGAACCGATTCGCATTGGAACCCTGGAGCTAAAAAACCGGATGGTTATGAATCGAGAGCTGACCGCCGCTGACGTTTCCAAGGTGGGGACAGATGCGCTCATCTTGGCCAGCGGCGGGGTTCCTCAAAAGCCAGCGATCCCTGGGGTCGACCGGGAAAATGTTCTCACCGCCTGGGAAACCCTCCTTGCCCCGGAGAGAGTTGGGAAAAGAGTTGTGGTCGTAGGCGCCGGCGCCGTAGGTGCCGCGACAGCTGATTTCCTGGCCGACCGGAGGCGGGAAGTTTCTCTGATCGAGATGGCCCAAGAGATCGCCCTGGATGAAGAGCGTACCAATCGAAAACTTCTTCTGCGCCGCCTCGGAGAAAAAGGGGTTAAAATCCGCGTAATGACCCAAGCCAGGGCTATCGTCCAAGAGGGGGTTGAAGTGGAATTCAACGGCCGGAAGGAAATTTTACCGGCGGACACTGTCGTGCTGGCGACGGGTGTGCAGGAGAGTTGATAAATAGCCTTAATTCTGGTAAACTTTAGGCCATAATCGATCAAGTTGGAGAGAAAGGCTATGAAAGAGATTATTTTTATGGTGGAAGAGGCCGGCGTAAATCTCTAAAGATTGAAATGAATACAACATAAGAGGTTCATCATGAAAGAGGCCTTGAGGTATTTAAACAATGCCAGAGAGATTCTTAAATCTGCACCAATAGAAGACGGTACCTATACCGACATTAAACCCGTAAGAGAGGCCTGCGGGGTAGCCTATCTTGCGGTTCTTATGGCGATAGACGAATATTTGCTAAAGAGAGGACTGGGCAAGAAGGATCTTCCAAGGTCCGTAGAAACCTACAGGAAGGCATTGCAAAAATATCTGGCAATTCATAATGGAAAACTATTAAGAGAGTTCGAGGCACTATATGAGGCCCTACACATAGCCGGTTATTATAGAGGGAACCTTTATTTGGTGGATATGGTGAAGGATGCTCTCAAAGCGGCGAGGGCTTTTATTGAAAAAATTCGAGTCTGAAAAAACCTCAATACCCAAATAGGGAGAGGGAAGAGATGGATAAAAAGCCTGGAATTGGAAAACACCAAACCAGGCTTTTTTATTATTGCCAGACCCGACCTCGACCTCACTATTAATCTTGTTATTTTGGATAGCAAAATAAAGCGATTAAAAAAGAAAAGAGGAACCTGGTTTGGAAAGAATGAAAAGCTTTTCCAAAATTCTAATCATTTCAAGTCAGTCTTGAAAATTTAATTATAAAGCATCCGGAAACACAAAAAGCCTTCTTGGTAATCACTGTGAGCCCGATTTTGCAAGGTGGGTTATATCAATTGCGAGTAGACTTCTTCGACAGACGTGACGAGATTCATTCAGACATTTTTGCTATCGAGAAAGGTCCTAGAGGTCAGTGGGAAAATAAGAAGGAGAAGCAATTCGTTGTCCGTCAAGACGCAAAAGTGGAAAGTTTGAAAGAGATGGCGGATCAAATTTACACCGTGAATCGCCGCTAACTCTTGCTGAGGCGAGGAAGCATTTCGATTTAAGCTTTGATTCATCTTCCGTTAAAAAGATTCAGTTCCTTCCTGATCTGGTCGGACAGCCAATGGCGGATCAAGGTTTGATAGGGTATAGACTTGATCGTGGCCAGTTTTCGAATGGTGCTAACCTGCAGAGGATCCATTTTGATGGTGATATTCTGAAGTTTTCTTTTCCGCTTCTTGGAAAGGATATCCTGCAGAAGTTGATCGTCTAAACTAAATTCAACAGGTTCCTCTAAGAGTTCATCGAGAATGTTCCCCCGATCGTAGTATTCAGACCAATCTTTGGCTATATTTTTCCCTTTTTTCATCACCATCTACCTTTTGTTTTTCTTGTAATATTGAATTTCTGCTCGCTTCATATCCCAACCCGTAATCGGGCGGATGATCCCCTTCCCTTTTGACTCAAAAACAATTGTCAGATACCTTCCAGCGCTGGTTGGTCCAAAAGCGGCATAATGCCCCTTTTTCGTTCGCCGAAAAAGAGGGTTGTTAACAAAAACTTCTTCAACCTCCTGCGGTTCGATCCCATGGCCAAGTTCTAAATGGAGTGCATTTCCTTCATCCCATTCGAAATCGGATATCCGCAAATTGGCCTCCCCATAAGTCATACATAGTATTACAAATATAGGAAAAGATGTCAATATAAAATGGCGCAAGAGTTTTTTTGAGCAATATGTGAAATAGGGGACGTTGATTCCCAAGCAACTTACCAATACCGCTTAAAAGAAGATACGCCCTCGGAATTCGCCGCCTTGTTCACTGCTGATGTCGTGACACCCTAAAAAACCGGGCAAACCCTGCTCCTGGATATCCGATCTTCCTGAATCCCTTCTCCCCTCATCACCTTTTTAACCCCTACCCTGCCAATCTTTTTTGATCTTCCCCATCAACACGGCACGCCCCGCCCAAGGATACCGTTTCAATTCTTCCAGATTTTTCACCAGGCCAGCCCGTAAAGGGTATTAATCTTTTTTATCCGCATCTCTGACGCAGCGAAAGCTCGTAACGAAACAAAAGTTCTCGCTTATTGGGTCATCTGCGGATCGGTTCGCAACTCGCCAGCTGTCTTTATGAAACCAAGAACCACCCCGTAGGACTTTTGACGAGCCGCTTTCTGGTCCTGGCGGGTTTCTGGAGGGCGATCGGGCGTAATATTCCGGATCGTACCAGTCGCTGCACCACTGCCAGACACTGGCGACCATGTCGTACAGTCCCAAGCCGTTGGCAGGGTAAGAACCGACCGGGGTGGTGGCATGAAAGCCACCCACATTCGCCTGATGGATGCTGTTGCCGTAGACATATTTTTGACCCGCTAACCCTCCCCGGGCCGCTTTTTCCCACTCCGCCTCTGTCGGCAGTCGCTTTCCCACCCACTGGGCATAAGCTCTTGCACCATACCACGATACTTTAACTACCGGATGATTCTCATAACCTGGCTTAGGAATAAAACGGCCATCTTTTTTTTTGATTTTGCACAGCCACCAGGAAAAGGGACCGTCAGTGTCCAGCCATTTTTTGCCGCCTTCTCGCCGGTTGCCAAAGACATTAAGAAATCGGGCGTAATCGGCGTTGGTGACCAGATGGCGATCCATGTAAAATGCATCCACCTGGACCGTATGCACCGGCCGTTCATCCTCTTCCCCATCCGAAGAGCCCATTTGAAAAGGCCCTCCCGGAATTAACACCATATCACTGGCATGAGCTTGCCCTGCGAAAATGATCGCTAAGAATAATAGCCCAAGCCAACTCCATTTTAGACGGGTCCTGTGTAGGTCTGTCATAAAGAAAATGTTTCTCCAGAATGATAGTTCTTGACTTCTCCATCCTTGTACCGCGTCACCAAGCCTTTTCCGTAAACATTCCATTTACCATCCGCGCCATCATCAATCATTCCGGTCTGTTCATCAATTCCGATAATTACATCTTCGGGAAGTAAAGCCACCAGATGAGGTACCCAGCCTTTACCAAAGGTATTATGATGAGGAATAATGCAAGCTTTTGGAATTAAATTTAATCCATCTATAATGCTGCTTGTGCCTAAATTATAGTAATGTTGGCATAATACCATCGCCCCGGCACTACTTCCACCAATGACAGCTCCCGCATGGTAAGCTTCAATAATGGCCTGCCAACTTACGCTGCCAGCGAGGGTTTGCCCAAGATAATGTGGGAAACCACCAAGGAGATAAATGAGACGAGAATTACGTAAAGATGTAACTATGGAAGATTGGTTGGCAGAAGCGTGATCGATCAGGGGTAACAGAGTCGCTTGTCTTGCGCCCAAATGATTGAACCAACGCACACCGTTACGACCAGCCCGTTGGTGGTTATTATCGGGAGCGGCTGCAGCAGGAATAATGCATACACGAGCATCTAAACCGCCTGCAAGCTCGATAGCGCGCATATCTGGTGCGGCCATCTGTCCGCCGAACTCTGCTCCGCCTTCCAAAAGAATATGGCCTCTCATTGCATCACTATCCTAATATCTTGCCTTGAATTATGCGGCTCAGCCGCCATTTAAAGAAAAGTACGCCTTTTAATAGACCCTTTCGATCATTGCTTTCCCCTGAAAACAGACCTATCCCAGAGCATAGCTACATAGTTTCCTACCTTTCCCTTTACCATGTGAAGGAGCCAGTCCGGGTTTAAAAATTTCCCCTGCGTGCTCTTAAGGCAACATTGTTTTGTTCTTATCCCTACAACGATACATATTAAGTCATCCCTTCCGTGGCCAGTTTCCGTTTCCGATGGGAGAGATAAGCCCGATGGTTTTTCATCTGTACCCATGAGACAAGTTCAATGAGATCAATGATATCGAATATTTTCATAGGC
>JAHJQK010000124.1 GCA_018819135.1 Pseudomonadota bacterium
ACTTGATCCCAAGTCCCTATCTTTTTAGCCAGATTTGCCCGGCGCTGCATAATCTTCAATACGGCTTCATCGATCATTTGATTATCCACACTGATCGCCCCAATCCCTTTCGCTTTGGCTTCTTCATAGGCCTTGATGATTTTTTTGGCTTTTTTCACTTCTTCGGGCGTTGGACTGAATACTTTGTTTATAACCTCCACCTGGGCAGGATGAATGGCCCATTTACCCGTGAATCCCAATTCCTTACCCATCAGGGCATCTTCTTCTAAGGCCTCCAAGTTACGAAAGTCTGGATAAACATAATCAATGGCCTGAATTCCAGCCAAGGCTGCACCCACGACAATTCTGCTCCGGGCATAGAACAACCCATTTTTTGTCAAGGAAGCCCCTGTATCTGCAGTATAGTCACCGGCTCCGAAGATAACGGCAGTTACTCGAGAACTCGTGGAACATACTTCGCTGACTTTCTCCAAACCTGAAGAGCTTTCGATCAGCACATGAATCTTTAGGGGAGATAGTGCGGATTGCTTAAATTCTAGCTGGGAAATCATCGCATCCAAAATCACGACATCCTCCCGTCGGTCAGCTTTCGGGAGGACCACCGTGAGAGGACGGGAAATCTCCAAGAGGAGCAAAAGATCATCGAAAAAATAGGGAGTATGAACCCCATTGATTCGAATTCCCCATTCCTTATTTTTAAAATTTATTTTGGCGAGGGTGTTCAGGATATTCTCTCTGGCCAAGGCCTTTTGGTCCGGCGCTACGGCATCTTCCAGGTCAAATATTAGAATATCTCCTTCAGCCCCCACTGCTTTTTCCATCATTTTTAAGCTACTTGCCGGAGTCACTAACGTGCTCCGATATATGTTAATTTCCCTCATCGCTAACCCTGCCTCCTTCGAATCGTTTGGGGTGGGAGGCAAGCTCCCACCCTTATGGCCTTGATTTTTTGGGATTATTTTTCATATTTCGCTTTTAAAGCCTGTGCTTCATTATAAGCCTCTGGAAGCGGGATAAAACTCAGGTTTAACCCTTCCTTTGGTCCGTTCTTCTACCAGTTTGCAACACTTTTCCATAAGGGGATGTTTCCAGTGGGTCAAGGAAATTTCATGGGTCACGATCATTTTGATGGGTTGGTTGGGCAGAAGCCTGGCCAGCCCCGGGCAAAGAAAAAATGAAAAGGCCGATGGCCATCATTCCCAAGATTTTGATATCTCTTTTCATCTTATTCTCTCCTTTGTGAATTTGATTTCAATGCGGCCAGATTTTTTGTCGGCCTGGATAATTCAGTGGTTCCCTCTCAGGGTCATGATCCAGGGCTTGACATCAGAAATTTTTTCAAAACCTTGTACCCCCTCCACTATACTTTCCTGCTGCGGGGCCGAATACACAGATTGGACCGAATTTTTGAATTTTTTCACCACCTCCTCCCAGGTCAAAGGATTCTCCGGCTCTCCTTTGGGCAATTCCACCCGTTTCTCATGCACCTCCCCTCTATTCGTTTTGAGGATCACCCTGGAACTCCGGGTGTTTAACCTTGCATCTTTCTCTACTTTAATCCGGTGGGTTAGCTCCAGGATCTTCTGATCCTTCAACTTAGAATAGCTCGCCCAGTTGACGCCCCCATCGGCAAGGGCAACTGCTGCCTGAAAATAAACACTGAACTGAGCATCAACCGAATCTTCGGGGCTGATCTTGCGAGGCACTGGCTCTCCGACAATGTCGTAGGCTTTGGGAGGAAGAAACACTTTTACTTCTTCCACCTCGGCCAAAGAAGGGGTTAGGAGGCTGTGCAATTCAATCATGGCATCTACTGTCCCGTGGGTCAGTCGACAAGAAGGATAGGGCTTGAGCCCTGTTTCTACGGTAACCCACTCTTTTCCCAGACCCGCAACTAATTTTTCAGGTGAAGGAGAATCGCTGTAACCCCTTAAAAGTCCATACTGGCCTTCCAGAGGATGGGAAGCACCTCTGAATCCAGCCTCGCTGAAAAAAAGACTCAAGATCGCATTGTGGGCTGCCAGGCCTGGATGGAGCCTCTTATTCCAGGCTCCGTTATCCAGATATTGCATGGAGCCCGCTGCCTGACTGATATTCAATCCCAGGGCATTCTCTATTTTTGCCGAGTTGAACCCCAAAACCTTGGCCCCAGCCACTGTTGCTCCGAAGACGCCCGCGATGGCCGTAGGGTGAAACCCTCGATCATAGGCAGTCAAACCCAGAGCTTCTCCGACCCGGCAGGCCACTTCGTAGCCGACGACCATAGCCGTGAGAAAATCCTGGCCACTTCCTCCCCGATATTCGCACATGGTTAAAGTTGCCGGAAGGACTGAGGCTCCTAAGTGAAGGCTTCCCCGGAAATTGGTGTCGTCAAAATCTAACGTGTGCGCCAGGGTTCCGTTGAAAAGGGCGGCATATTGAAAGGGTAATCCCTCCTTGTGTGCCATGACTGTGCCAGGGCCAGGTCCACCGGCCAAAGTTTGGATCGCCTTTCTTATAGCAGGAGTGGAATCCTTCTCCTCCGCGGCCATGGCGGAAACGCTAATAAAGTCTAGTAAGCAATGTTTTGCTCGCTCGATCACTTCGATCGGAATATCTGAAAATTTAAGATTTTCGACAAATTGAGCAATTTCCCCTGTGAAATCCATTTAACTCCTCCCAGAATTTAGCTTTCACCTACGGGACCGTTTCTTCTTAATCATCACTTTTCGTTCGCCCTCGAAGACGGGTTCCCCTCTCTGATTCTTCCCCACAATCTTGAAATGAACCACCCCAGCCCCAGGATGATTATTCTCTCCAGTAATCCCCATATCCCCCTCTCCTTTCTAAAAACTACCTCACTCCCCCAACAATCGCCGGGCAATAATCTCCCGCTGAATCTCCGTCGTCCCCTCCCCAATCGGCAATAATCCCGCATCCCGCCAATACCGATTCACCGGAAACTCCTTCGTATACCCATAACCCCCATGTATCTGTATCGCATTCCACGTATGCTTCAACGTCATCTCCGCGGCAAACAACTTCACCATCCCCGCCTCCAAATCACAACGCTCCCCACGATCCCGCTTGGCCGCCGCATAATACGTAAACTGCCGCGCTAACGCAATATCCGTCGCCATATCCGCTAACTTAAACCGAATCGCTTGAAACTTCGCAATCGGCTGATCAAACTGCACCCGCTCCTTCGAATACTTCAACGCCGCCTCAAACGCCGCCTGCGCCACCCCAATCGACCTCGCCGAAAACTGTATCCGCGCCACCTCATACCCACTCATCAATAAATAAAAACCCCGATTCTCCTCCCCCACCAAATTCGCCACCGGCACCCGACAATCCTCATAGGCCAACTCATATGTGTTCATCCCATGATACCCAATCGTCCGAATCCGATTCCCCACCAACTGCGGCGGCTGAAACTGATCCCCAGGCTTCTTCTCCACCAAAAACAAACTGATCCCCCGATGCTTCGGCTTCACATCCGCCGTCCGCGCATAGGTAAACACTATATTGGCCTTGTTGGCAAACGTACAAAACATCTTCGTCCCATTCAATACATACTCATCCCCCTTCCGCACCGCCTTCAACCGGATATTGGCCGCATCTGAACCCGCCTCCGCCTCCGTCCCCGCTGACGCCGTCTGCAACGCCCCCGTCGCCATCCCCGGCAAAAACCTCTTTTTTTGCTCTTCATTTCCCCCCGCGGTCAATACCTCTCCGCATAATACGTTCCTCGCAGGCACGCTTCCCACTCCCAACCATCCACGACTTAATTCCTCCGTCACCACTACATAACTGATCATATCCAAACCTAACCCGCCATACTCTTCCGGGATTAATATCCCGAAATATCCTAGCTTCCCCATCTCATCCAGAATCTCCTGGGGGATTTCCGCCTCCTCCTGATCCAACTTGTCGGCAATAGGAACAATTTTTTCGTCTGTAAAACGTCTTGCCGCCTTCTGCATTTCGAGATGTTCTTCCTTTAAATAACCTTCCATTGCGTCCTCCTTGAAAATTTGATCTATCTCTTTATGATTGGGGAAATTTATTTTTACTGGGCAGATCTTTTTCGGATCAAGTTTCTTCTCTCATATTCCAATACGATCTCTCCTCTCTGATTTTTACCAACCGTCTTCCAGCCAACGACTCCATGATCC